>NZ_JBHVET010000149.1:0-13815 GCF_042802135.1 Kitasatospora sp. NPDC057512 | reverse complement strand
CCGCACGGCGGTGCGGAGGAGGGCCCCTTCTTCGGTCCTACCGGGCCGTCAGCCCCAGGTGATCAGGCGCTTCGGGCGCTCCAGCAGCGCGGCCACGTCGGCCAGCACCTTGGAGCCCAGCTCCCCGTCCACCAGGCGGTGGTCGAAGGAGAGCGCGAGCGTGGTCACCTGACGCGGGACCACCTTGCCCTTGTGCACCCACGGCAGTTCCCGGACCGCGCCGAAGGCCAGGATGGCGGCCTCGCCCGGGTTGAGGATCGGGGTGCCGGTGTCGACGCCGAAGACGCCGACGTTGGTGATGGTGATCGTGCCGCCCTGCATGTCGGCCGGCGAGGTCTTGCCCTGACGGGCGGTCTCGACCAGCTCGCCGAGCGAGGTGGCCAGCCCCGAGAGGGTCCTGGACCCGGCGTCCTTGATGTTCGGGACGATCAGGCCGCGCGGGGTGGCCGCGGCGATGCCGAGGTTCACCTGGCCCTTGAGGACGATCTCCTGGGCCGCCTCGTCCCACTGGGCGTTGATCCCGGGGTGCCGCTTGATCGCGGTGAGCAGCGCCTTGGCGACGATCAGCAGCGGGCTGACCCGGACGTCCCGGCCCAGCTCGCCGCTCTCCTTGAGCCGGCGGACGAACTTCATCGTGCGGGTCACGTCGACCTGCACGAACTCGGTGACGTGCGGGGCGGTGAAGGCCGAGGCCACCATCGCCTGCGCGGTCGCCTTGCGGACGCCCTTGATCGGCACCCGGACGTCGCCCGCGGCGGACACCGGCGCCTGCGGCGCGGCCGGCTCGGCCACGGCGGTCTCGGCCACCGCGGCCACCACCGGGGCTGCCGGAGCGGCCTGGGCGGCGGCGTAGGCGTGCACGTCCTCGCGGGTGATCACACCGTCCCGGCCGGTCGGGGTGACCGCGCGCAGGTCGACGCCGAGGTCCTTGGCCAGCTTGCGCACCGGCGGCTTGGCCAACGGCCGCTCCCCGACCGGTACTTCGGCGACCGGAGCCGGAGCCGCGGGCGCCGGTGCCGGGGCCGGTGCGACAACCGCGGCCGGAGCCGGCCTGGTCGCGGCGACCGTGGTGGTGGTCGTCCGCCGGGCCCGGCGCTGGCTGCCGCCGGTGCGCGGGCCGTACCCGACCAGCACCTCGCGCCGCTCGGGCTCGGGCTCCTCGGCGGGCGCCGGAGCCGGCACCTGGGCCGGCGCCGCGGCGGGGGCGGCCGGAGCCGCGGCCCCCGCCTCCCCGGCGACCGCGACCGAGATGATCACGGTGCCGACGTCGACCGTCGCACCCTCGGGGAAGTGCAGCTTCTCGACCACCCCGTTGAACGGGATGGGCAGCTCCACGGCCGCCTTGGCAGTCTCCACCTCGCAGACGACCTGCCCGTCGGTGACGGTGTCACCGGGCTTGACGTACCAGCTGAGGATCTCGGCCTCGGTGAGGCCCTCGCCCACATCGGGCATCTTGAACTCGCGGAGCGAGCGAACTTCGGTGGTCATCTTCGCTCCCCGGAGTCAGTACGCGAGCGCGCGGTCGACGGCGTCGAGCACGCGGTCCAGGTCGGGGAGGAAGGCCTCCTCGACCCGGGACGGCGGGTACGGCGCGTGGTAGCCGCCGACCCGCAGCACGGGTGCCTCCAGGTGGTAGAAGCACTTCTCGGTGAGCCGGGCGGCCAGCTCGGCGCCCATGCCCAGGAAGACCGGTGCCTCGTGCACCACGACGGCCCGACCGGTGCGCTTGACCGACGCCTCCAGGGCGGCGAAGTCCACCGGGGACAGCGAGCGCAGGTCGACGACCTCCAGCCGGCGGCCGTCCTCCTCGGCGGCCGCGGCGGCCTCCAGGCAGACCTTGACCATCGGGCCGTACGCGATCAGCGTCAGGTCGGTGCCGGGCCGGACGATCCGGGCCTCGTGCAGGCCCAGGTCGGCGGCGTCGCCGACCTCGCCCTTGTCCCAGTAGCGGCGCTTGGGCTCCAGGAAGACGACCGGGTCGTCGGACTCGATCGCCTGCCGCAGCATCCAGTGCGCGTCGTGCGCGCTGGACGGGGTGACCACGCGCAGACCGGCGGTGTGCGCGAAGTACGCCTCGTGCGACTCGCTGTGGTGCTCGACCGCGCCGATGCCGCCCGCGTAGGGGATCCGGATGGTGACCGGCATCCTGACGTGCCCGAGCGCGCGGGCGTGCATCTTCGCCAGCTGGGAGACGATCTGGTCGAAGGCCGGGTAGACGAAGCCGTCGAACTGGATCTCCACCACCGGGCGGTAGCCGCGCAGCGCCAGGCCGATCGCGGTGCCGACGATGCCGGACTCGGCCAGCGGGGAGTCGATCACCCGGTCCTCGCCGAAGTCCTTCTGCAGGCCGTCGGTGATCCGGAAGACGCCGCCGAGCTTGCCGATGTCCTCGCCCATCAGGAGGGTCTTCGGGTCGTTCTCCAGCGACTTGCGCAGCGCTCCGTTCAGCGCCTTGGCGATGCTCAGCTGACCGGCCATCAGTGGGTCTCCCCCGCCTCGAAGGAGGCCGCGTACTCGACGTACTCGGCCCGTTCCTCATCGACCAGCGCGTGCGGCTCGCTGTACACGTGGTCGAAGATCAGGGTCGGGTCCGGGTCCGGCATGCCGCGCACGCCCTCGCGCACCCGCAGCCCCAGCTGCTCGCTCTCGGCGTCGACGGCGGCGAAGAACTCCTCGTCGGCCAGGCCCTCCTTCTCCAGGTGGGCGCGGAGCCGGGAGATCGGGTCCTTGGCCTTCCAGGCCTCGGTCTCCTCGGTGTGCCGGTAGCGGGTGGGGTCGTCGGAGGTGGTGTGGGCGCCCATCCGGTAGGTGAACGCCTCGATCAGCACCGGGCCATTGCCGTTGCGGGCGTGGTCGAGCGCCCAGCGGGTGACCGCGAGGCAGGCCAGCACGTCGTTGCCGTCGACCCGTACGCCGGGGAAGCCGAAGCCGGAGGCGCGGCGGTACAGCGGGATCTTGGTCTGGGTGGTGGTGGGCTCGGAGATCGCCCACTGGTTGTTCTGGCAGAAGAAGACCACCGGCGCGTTGTAGACCGAGGCGAAGGTGAAGGCCTCGTTGACGTCGCCCTGGCTGGAGGCGCCGTCGCCGAAGTACGCGATGACCGCGTCGTCGGCGCCGTCCTTGGTGATGCCCATCGCGTACCCGGTGGCGTGCAGGGTCTGCGCGCCGATCACGATGGTGTACAGGTGGAAGTTCTTCTCGTTCGGGTCCCAGCCGCCGTGGTTCACCCCGCGGAACATGCCGAGCAGGTTCAGCGGGTCCACGTCGCGGCACCAGGCCACGCCGTGCTCGCGGTAGGTGGGGAAGGCGTAGTCGCCGGGGCGCATGGCGCGGCCGGAGCCGACCTGGGCGGCCTCCTGGCCGAGCAGCGAGGCCCACAGGCCCAGCTCGCCCTGGCGCTGGAGCGCGGTGGCCTCGCCGTCGAACCGGCGCACCAGCACCAGGTCGCGGTAGAGGGCGCGCAGCTCCTCGGGAGTGGTGGTGAGGGGGTAGTCCGGGTGCTCGACCCGCTCGCCTTCCGGCGTGAGCAGCTGGACGAGCTCCGGCTGGGCGTCCTTGCCCGTGGCGCGGAGGGTGTCAGGGACGCCGGGGGCCGCCTTCTTGCGGGCCCTCGCCGTGCTTTTGACGGTCACGTTCACTCCTCGGTCTGTCCGGCCGCCCGGGGTCGCCGGTGACCGGTCCGGTCACCGCCTCGCGGGGCGCGCGTGGGTGTGCGCTCCCACTGCGGGGCAGGTGGTGATCCTGTTCCGACGGCGTCCCTCACGAGAACGTTACCCAGCGTCCGCCCTCGACGCGCTTGCGCTAGGACGTCCTACTTGTTCAGGGCCTACAACCCCGAGGGTGCCGCGTTCGGCTCGCCGTCGGAAGGGTGGGGGTGACGGTCGGCGTGACGCAGCTCTCAATTCGAGCGCCTTCAGGACACCAGCGCACGTTATCCGGGCAGACGCCCGCGCGTAAGGGGGTTCTCGGTATCGGTTTCGGACGGCTCTGGCCGGATCGCGTTGGTATGGAGGTGCGGGCGATAGGTCTTTCGTACGGTGTTATGGGAGGCTTTGGACGTGACTGATAACGGACAAATCAGGGTATTCCTGCTCGACGATCACGAGGTCGTCCGGCGGGGCGTGCACGATCTGCTCTCGGTCGAGGACGACATCGAGGTCGTCGGCGAGGCCGGCACGGCCGCCGAGGCGCTCACCCGGATCCCCGCGGTCCACCCGGACGTGGCGGTGCTCGACGTCCGGCTGCCGGACGGCAACGGGGTCGAGGTCTGCCGCGAGATCCGGTCCAAGCTGCCGGAGATCAAGTGCCTGATGCTGACCTCGTTCTCGGACGACGAGGCACTGTTCGACTCGATCATGGCCGGCGCCTCCGGCTACGTGCTGAAGGCGATCCGCGGCACCGACCTGATCACCGCCGTCCGGGACGTCGCGGCCGGCCGCTCGCTGCTCGACCCGGTCGCCACCAGCAGGGTGCTCGCCCGACTGCGCGACGGCGGGGAGAAGGAGGACGAGCGGCTCGCCCAACTCACCAAGCAGGAACGGCGGATCCTCGATCTGATCGGCGAAGGTATGACAAATCGTCAGATCGGCAACGAGTTGCACCTGGCGGAGAAGACGGTGAAGAACTACGTCTCCAGTCTGCTCGCCAAGATGGGCATGGAGCGGCGCACCCAGGCGGCCGCCTTCGTGGCGCGGCACCAGGCCGACCACCAGTACTGATCCGGCGCTTCACAGAACTGACGGTTTGTCAAGGGCCCCCACAAGGGGGCCATAACCTCTGCACGTGACTTTCAGCCAGACCCTCGCCTGCGCACCGGCCCGCCCCGATCTCTCCGCACCACCGATGGGGACCCTCAGTCCCCCCGTCCCGGGGGGTGCGCTCGCCGAGGTCCTGGCCCGCTACCGGGTCGGACGGCCGCTGACCACCGAACCCGTCGCCGAGGGCCTGCTGAACCGGGGGTACCTGGTCACCACCGAGGCCGGTCCGTACTTCCTGAAGTGCTACGTCGACTCCGCCACCGCCAGCCGCCCGAAGATCCTCGCCCACCACCGCGCGATGGCCGCGCTGAACACCCTCGGCCTGCCCGTCGCACCCCCGCTGGCCTGCGCCGAACGGTCCGGCACGGTGGCCGCCTGGGGCGGCCGGCTGTTCGCCCTGTTCCCCTGGGTCGAGGGCCGGCACCGGCACGGCGACGAGCTCGACCCGTCGCGGTGCGACGCGCTCGGCGCGCTGCTCGGCCGGCTGCACGGCGCACTGGACGACGTCTGCGCCCCCCTGGAACAGCCCGCCGGGTACCGGAGCGCCGACCCCGTCGACAGCGCCGCACTCGCCCGCGACCTGCGGCGCCGCGCCCGGGAGCACCAGCCGGCCGGGGAGTTGGACGCCCTGGTGGTGGAACGGCTCACGGAACGGCTGGAACTGCTCGCCGAGCACGCCCACCGCCGCCCCGCCCCGGAGGCCGCGCCGCCCACCGGCTGGACCCACGGCGACTTCCACGGCCTCAACCTGCTGTACGAGGACGACCCGCGGGGCGGCCGGGTGGCGGCCGTCCTGGACTGGGACAAGCTCGGCCCGCAGCCACGCGCCGAGGAGGCGGTCCGGGCCGCCACGCTGCTCTTCAACGACCGCTCGTCCGGCGTCCTCGACCTGGTCCGGGTCCGCCGCTACTCCCAGGCCTACCGGGCCTCCGGGGCGGCCACCGCCGAGCACCTGGCCGCCGCCGTCCACCGGGTCTGGTGGGAGCGGCTGAACGACTTCTGGATGCTGCAGTGGCGCTACCAGCGGGCCGACCACCGGGCCGACCCGCTCTACCCCGCCTCCGCGGGCCAGCTGGCGTGGTGGTGCCAGGAGTACGAGCAGGTCCTGGACGCCTTCGCCAACTGACCCGCCGCCGACCGGGTCAGGGGGTCTGCGGCGGCGCCGTCGTGGCCGGCTTCGGGTCCGTCGGCGGCTTCGGCGACCCCGTGCCGGGGCCCGCGGTCTGCGGCGGCGCCGTCGTGGCCGGCGCCGTCGTCGCGGGCGCCGTCCCGGTCTGCGTGTGGCTGGCCGGCCCGGTCGGCGTCGAGCTCGGGGAACTGTGCTGCTTGCCCGTGTTCGGCGACGGCGACATGTTGTTGCCGCTGTTCCCGGTGTTGTTCCCGCTGTTGTTGCCGGGGTCGACCGGCTGCTGCGGCTTCTTGCTGCCGGAGACCGAGGCCGGCGGGGTCGCCAGGCCGCTCTGGGACGGGGGCGCGGTCGTCTCGGTGCTGGTGGCCGCCGGGGGCTGCTGCGGGTTCACCGTCGGACCGGGGGTGTCGTTGCCGCTGAGCGCGAACGCGATGCCCGCACCGGCCGCGACCAGCACGGCGATCGCACCGGCCACCCAGGCCCAGGGCCCGCGCCGCCGGCCGGAGCCGTCGTCGTCCCCGCCCGCGCCGGTGCCGCCGGCGTACGGGTCGCCGGCCGCCGCCGAGTAGGGCGAGGCGGGGGTGAGCGGGCCGCCCGTGGAGTACGGCAGCACGGAGGTCTGGTCGGCCGGGCCCACCGCGCCGAAGGCCGCGGTGGCCGCGGCCTGGTCCGGCCGGAGCACCTGGGTCGCGCCGGTGTCGGCCGTGCCGGCCCAGGCGGCCCCGCCCGCGCCGTGCATCTCGCGCAGCGCGTGCTGCACGTGGGCGCGGAACTCGTCGGCGTCCTGGAAGCGGTCGTCCGGGTTCTTGGCGAGCGAGCGCAGCACCAGCTGGTCGAGGCCGGCCGGCACCCGGCCGTTGGCCTGCGAGGGCGGCACCGGCGGGTCCTGGACGTGCTGGTAGACCACCGACAGCGGGGTGTCGCCGGTGAACGGCGGACGCACCGTGAGCAGTTCGTAGAGCATGCAGCCGGCCGCGTACAGGTCCGAGCGGTGGTCGACCGGCTTGCCGAGCGCCTGCTCGGGCGAGAGGTACTGCGGGGTGCCCATGACCATGCCGGTCTGGGTCATCGTGGTGGCCCCGCCGGTCAGCGCCCGGGCGATGCCGAAGTCCATCACCTTGACCGCGCCGGCGTTGGTGATGCTCACGTTGGCGGGCTTGATGTCGCGGTGGACGATGCCGTTGCGGTGGCTGTAGGCGAGCGCCTCCAGCACCCCGGCGATGATGATCAGCGCCTGGTCGACCGGCGGCGCCTCCTCGTCCGCCAGCAGCTCGCGGACGGTGCGGCCCTCGACCAGCTCCATCACGATGTACGGCGTGGACTCGTCCCCGTCGTACTCCTCGCCGGTGTCGTAGACCGCGACGATCGAGTGGTGGTTGAGCGCCGCGACGGCGTGCGCCTCGCGGGTGAAGCGCAGCCGGGCGACGTCGTCCTGGGCCAGCTCGCCGCGCAGCAGCTTGACCGCGACGGTGCGGCCGAGCCGCACGTCCTCGGCGGCGAACACCTCGGCCATGCCGCCGCGCCCGAGCCGGTAGGTCAGCCGGTAGCGGCCGTCACCCACGGTGCTCAGCGGCACCGCGGTGCCACGGCCCGGGGTCTGCGGGCCGCCCGTGGCGACCGGCGGCAGCGCCGAGGTCGGGGCCTCGCCGCCGGGCTCGGGAATCCTCGGGGTTCCGCCGGTCCGGCCGAACGCCCGGACACCCGCGTCGTCGTCCGGCTGCTGCGTCTGTGCCATCGCTCCTCGCCCCGGGCGTTCGCTCGGATCGCGGTGCCCTGTCGCTTACGTATCCCCGAACGCTACCGCTTCCGGCGGACGACCGTGGTACCCCCGAACCTGCCGGAAACCGTCAGAGCAGACCATTCCGGTCAGCCGGGAGGTCGAGGACCAGTACGCCGGCGGGACGGTCCGCGTGGCTGAACTTGCCGCCCGTCTTCTCGTCCGCCTTGTTGACCACGATCGCGATGATGATGCCCGCGAGCACCAGCACGCCGACGATGATCCCGATCACGACCACGGCCGTCGAGCAGCCGCCGCCGCTGGTGGGCGCCTTCGGCTGCTGGTACGGCGGCATCGGCTGCGGCGGCGGGGTGTGCGCCCCCGGCTGGAGGTACTGCGGGTGCGGGGTGTGCGGAGCCTGCGGCCGCGGCGCCTGGTAGGCGGGCGGCGGCGTCTGGTACTGCTGGCCGCCCTGCTGGAGGTACTGCGGGTGCGGGGTGTGCGGAGCCTGCGGCTGCGGGGTCTGGTAGGCGGGCGGCGGGGTCCGGTACTGCTGGCCGCCCTGCTGGGGGTACTGCGGCTGGGGCGTCTGCGGGGCCTGCGGAGCGGCGTGCACCGAGCGCGGGCCCTCGTTGATCACCAGCGGGGTGCTGGCCTGCAGCCGGTGGCCGCTGTCGCCGCCCTTGGCGGCCGCGATCAGCCGCTCCGCCTCGTCCCGCATCGCCGCCGCGCTCTGGAACCGGTGCGCCGGGTCCTTGCGCAGCGCCTGGGCGACGAAGGCGTCCACCTCGGGCGTGATCGAGCGGTTGAGGGTGGAGGGGGCCGGCGGCTCCTCCTGGACGTGCTTGTAGGCGATCGAGAACGCCGAGTCCCCGTCGAAGACCAGCTGCCCGGTGATCATCTCGAAGAGCATCACGCCGACCGAGTAGAGGTCGGAGCGGGCGTCCACCGGCTTGCCGAGCGCCTGCTCGGGCGAGAGGTACTGCGGGGTGCCGACCACCATGCCGGTCTGCGTCATCGACGTGACGCCGGATTCCAGCGCACGGGCGATGCCGAAGTCCATGACCTTGACGTTACCCTTGCGGTCGAACATGACGTTGCCGGGCTTGATGTCGCGGTGCACCAGGCCCATGTCGTGCGAGGCCTCCAGCGCGTTCAGCACGCCGACGGTGACCTTCAGGGCCTCCTCGGCCGGCATCGCGCCGTACTGGCCGACCGCCTCGTTGATCGCCTCGCGCAGGCCGTTGCCGTCGATCAGCTGCATCACGATGTACGGCGTGCTGGAGCCGTCCGGGGCGATGTCCTCGCCGCTGTCGTACACGGTGACGATGTTCGGGTGCTCCAGCCGGGCCACGGCCTGGGCCTCGCGGCGGAACCGCTCCTTGAACGAGTCGTCCCGGCCCAGCTCGCTGTGCATGCTCTTCAGCGCGACCTGCCGGTCCAGCACGCGGTCGTGGGCGAGGTGCACGGAGGCCATGCCGCCCTCGCCCAGCAGCCGCTGCAGCACATAGCGGCCGTTGCCCAGGGAGAAGCCCTCGACCGCCGCGTTGCCGTGCTCGCTCATGGTCCTCTGCTCCCCCTCGGCGCGGCCGTGCTCGCCGCAACCTGACGTTCGGTCTCGTCCGTGCGTGGTGGGCCCGGCCCGCTGGCCTGGCGGGCCCCTGCCGCGGCGGTTCCACCGGCCGGCGACAGGGGCCAGGGTATCGGCTCGCGCCGACGGTGATCGGTCCAGGGCCGGGGCCGGTCCCGGCCCGGGGGCCGCCCGGCCCGACGGCCCGGGGCCGGGGAGGATCGTCGTGGTACGTCCGGTCCGACGGCGGTCCGGACGGCCCGGACGCACCTACCGGCGGGTACCGCCGGGTACGGCTACAGGTAGGGGCCGGAGCGGATGCCGCGGCCCTGGCCCGGCTCGTCCTCGTCCGGCTCCCCGCTGTGCAGACCGGGCGGCAGCGCCCGCCGCATCTGCTCCAGCTGGGCCCGCGCCGCCATCTGCTGCGCGAACAGGGCGGTCTGGATGCCGTGGAACAGGCCCTCCAGCCAGCCGACCAGCTGGGCCTGGGCGATCCGCAGCTCGGCCTCGGTCGGGATGGTGTCGTCGGTGAACGGCAGCGACAGCCGCTCCAGCTCGGCGACCAGCTCCGGGGCCAGCCCCAGTTCGAGCTCCTTGATCGAGCTCGCGTGGATGTCCTTCAGCCGGACCCGGCTCGCCTCGTCGAGAGGCGCCGCCCGGACCTCCTCCAACAACTGCTTGATCATGCTGCCGATGCGCATGACCTTGGCGGGCTGCTCGACCATCTCGGTCACCGGGAGCTCGCGCGGCACGTCGCCCTCGTCGTCCCCGCCCCCAGCCGCACCGGCGAACCCCTGGCCCACGGGCAGCCCGTCCGGTCCGACGATCAGCACCTTCTGGCCGTCCTGCGACTGCCCGCCGGCGGCCCGGAAGGGCTCCTGCGACGGGCGCTCGTTCATCGGATTCGTCATGAACAACATTCTCTCTCACTGGGGTTGGTCGGGCGGAAGCCCCCGGTCGTCCCGCCGTCCTGCGCCACCCGTGACGACGCTACGCCTCCGGGGGCCATGCGGGAATCCGTACGGATACTCAGTTCCCGCCCCCGGTCCGCCGACCGCCCGCCGGCCGCCCGGCGACGGCGCCCCGGCCGCGCGCACCGCGGTCCACCGCTCCGTGGCCGCCGAAACCCCGGGCCCGCTCCGGGCGCGCCGCGCCCCCGGCCCCTGCGCCGCCGCAGCCCCAGCCCTGGCGGGCGGGTCTCAGTCCTTGCGCAGCCGCAGGCCGACCAGTCCCAGGCCGCAGCCGATCAGGCCCAGGCCGACGCCCAGCGGGAGCTGGGTGGTGGAGGCGTCCTGCCAGCGGGCGGGGAAGAGCGCGGGCACCGCGGCCACGGCCGCGACCGGCTGTCCGGCGACCGCGTCGGCGGTGTCCGCCGCGGCCGGGTCCGGGACGGCGGCCGCGCCGGGGGCCTCGGCCTCCGCGGCGTCCCCGTCGGCCTCCGGCTGCTCGGCCTCGACGCCCTGGTCCGGGGCCTGCTCCCGGACCTGGTCGGGAGCCTGCTCGACGGCCTGCTCGACGGACTGGTCCGGCACCTGCTCGAAGGCCTGGTCAGGGGCCTGCTCCACGGCGGCGTCGGAGCGCTCGGGCAGCGAGGCCAGGTGGTGCCGGTGGGCCTGCGCGGCGTTGCCGCCCAGGTGCGGATGCGGCAGCGGTCGCCGCGGCGGCGCGGCCACCGGCCGGGAGGCGCCCGGTTCGTCGCCGGATTCGTCGCCCTGCTCGGCGGCCTGCTCGCCGCCCGGCTCGGCACGCGTCCCCGCGTCCGGCGAGGGATACGCCGCCGGCAGGGGGAGCGCCCCCGGCGAGGGCAGCGCCACCGCCGCCGAGGCGGCGGCCAGCGGGAGCGTGAGCCCCAGCACGGCCGCCGCGAACAGCCGCTGGGCGCGTCCCGGAGAGCGACGGGACGGACGACGGTGGTGCGGCGCGACGGGCAGCGGCCCGAGGGATGCGTGCGGAGATGCGGCCACGGTCGGAGTCCTTCCGACGGCCGACGGCGCCCGGGGGCGGGATCGGCGGCGGGACTGCTCCGGACCAGAGTCGCACGCACCCGCCATTACGGCATTTCGGGCAATTCACACCCGTCCGGCCGCCGCCCCGCCACCGGGGTCCCCCGAGCTCAGGCCCGCAGCACGACCTTCCCGACCTGCTCCCCGCGCTCCAGCACCCGGTGCGCCTCGGCCACCTCGGTCAGCGGCAGCACCCGGTCCACCACCGGCTTCACCACCCCGGACTCGACCAGCGGCCACACGTGCTCCCGCACCGCCGCCACGATCGCCGCCTTCTCCGCCAGCGGCCGCCCGCGCAGGTTGGTGGCGATCACCGCCCCGCGCTTGCGCAGCAGCGTGTTGAGGTCGAGCTCGCCCTTCACCCCGCCCTGGAGTCCGATGATCACCAGCCGCCCGTTGACCGCCAGCGCGTCCACGTTCCGCTGGAGGTACCTGGCGCCCATGATGTCCAGGATCACGTCCGCCCCGGCCCCGCCGGTGGCCTCCCGGAGCACCTCGACGAAGTCCTGCTCGCGGTAGTCGATCAGGATGTCCGCGCCCAGCTCGGCGCACCGCGCCAGCTTCTCCGGGCCGCCCGCGGTGACCGCGACCCGGGCGCCGACCGCCTTGGCCAGCTGGATCGCCATCGTCCCGATCCCGCTCGCGCCGCCGTGCAGCAGCACCGTCTCACCGGGCCGCAGGTGCGCGGTGAGGAAGACGTTGGACCACACCGTGCAGGCGACCTCGGGCAGCGCCGCGGCCTGCTCGGCGGACAGCCCCGCGGGCAGCGGCAGCAGCTGCCCGGTCGGCACCGCGACCCGCTGCGCGTAGCCGCCGCCGGACAGCAGCGCGCACACCTCGTCGCCGACCGCCCAGCCGGCCACCCCGGGCCCGAGCGCGACGATCCGCCCGGCGCACTCCAGCCCCGGGTAGGGCGGGGCGCCGGGCGGCGGGTTGTAGAAGCCCTGCCGCTGGAGCAGGTCGGCACGGTTGACGGCGGTGGCCGCCACCTCGACCAGGACCTCGCCCTCAGCGGGCACCGGGTCGGGCACCTCGGCCCAGACCAGTGCCTCGGGACCGCCGGGTACGGGAATCGTCATCGCATGCATGCCCCGAACCTACTGCGGGCGGGGGCGGTTCCACGGCGCGGCTCAACCGGTCGGCGCGGCTCAGCCCGTGGACGGCTCAGCCCGTCGGCGGCTCAGCCCGTCGGCGCGGCCGCGCTGGACTTGATGACGATCACCCGGTCGGTGAGCTGGAGCACCGCGGCCTCCGGCTCGGTGTAGTTGAGCACCCGTCGGCCCCGGACCACCGCGACCACCAGGTCCGCGCACTCGCGCGGGCTGTGCCCGGCCTCGGCCCGGGTGACCGGGCGCTCCACCACGTCCAGCCCGTTGCCGTACGTCAGCAGGTCCTCCATCACCGCCCCGGCGTGCGGGCTGAGCATCGACAGCCCGAGCAGCCGCCCGGCCGAACTGGAGCTGGTCACCACCACGTCGGCGCCGCTCTGCCGCAGCAGCGGCGCGTTCTCGTCCTCCCGCACGGCGGCGACCACGGTGGCGGCCTTGTTCAGCTGGCGGGCCGTCAGCGTGATCAGCACGGCGGTGTCGTCCCGCTCCGGCGCGACCACCACCCGCGCGGCGGTGGGCAGTCCGGCGCGCACCAGGGTGTCGGTGCGGGTGGCGTCGCCGACCACCCCGACCAGGCCGTGCTGGGCGGCGGCGTCGACCACCTTGCGCTGCGGGTCGACGACGACGATCTCCTCCTTCTTCACCCCCTGTCCGAGCAGGGTGTCGACGGCGCTGCGGCCCTTCGTCCCGTAGCCGATGACGACGGTGTGCTCGCGCACGGTGGACCTCCAGCGGTTCAACCGCCATTGCAGGCGGGTCCGTTCGGTGAGCACCTCCAGGGTGGTGCCGACCAGGATGATCAGGAACACCACGCGCAGCGGGGTGATCACGAAGATGTTGGTGAGCCGGGCGCCGTCGCTGAACGGGGTGATGTCGCCGTACCCGGTGGTGGAGAGCGTCACGGTGGCGTAGTACGCCGCGTCCAGGAAGCTGAGCCCGCCGCCGGCGTTGTCGTTGTAGCCGTCCCGGTCGAGGTAGACGATGAATGTGGTGGCGACCAGCACGGCGAGCGCCAGCAGCAGCCGGGAGCCGACCTGCCGCACGGCGGGCTCGGCCCGTCGGGCGGGCAGCACGATCCCGGCGTCCGCCCACGGCTCGGTGCCCGGTGCCAGGTTGCGTCGGATCCGGTTCATGCGCCCTCCCCGGCGGCCCCCGCGCCGGACGCGCGGCTCTCGATGGTTCCCTCGTTCACGGCACCTCCAGCAGTTCGACCGTCTCCCCCGCCGCCGCCCCGCCGGGCGGCACCACGGCGAGCGCCTCGGCCCGGGCGAGCCCGCGCAGCATCGCCGGGCCGTCGAAGGCCAGCGGCAGGACGCCCTCGGCGGTCCGCCGGACCGGCTGGAGCCGGGTGTCCGTCCGGTGCCCGGCCAGCGGGGCCGCGGCCGGGGCGAGGGCGGGCGGGCCGACGGTCCGTCCGCTGCGGGCGTGCAGCAGCGGCAGGACGAGGGTGACCATCCCGGCGACGGCGGCCAGCGGGTTGCCCGGCAGGCCCACCAGGTGGCGGCCGCCGGGGAGTTCGGCCAGCAGCAT
>NZ_JBHVET010000148.1:0-13827 GCF_042802135.1 Kitasatospora sp. NPDC057512 | reverse complement strand
GGCGCCTCACACGCCGAAGCCCTCGGCCTGCTGGGCCCGCGCACCGGCACCCCGGTGGTGGCCGTCACCGACCCGGCACAGCCCGGCCGTCCTCCGGTGGCCTTCTTCGGGCCGGTCCTCTCCCGCGTGCCCCGCGGAGAGGAGGCGGGCCGGCTGTGGGACGCCACCCTGCTGCTGGCCGGAACCCCCGGCTTCCACGAGCTCAAGGGAACGCCCGCGCCCCCCGACCCAGACGTCGACACCGGGGGCGGGGGCGGGGACGAGCTGCCGTGACCGGGCCACGCTCAGTAGTTGCCGAGCCCGCCGCACACGTTGAGGGCCTGGGCGGTGATCGGCGCCGCCGTGTCCGTGATCAGGTAGCCGACCAGCCCAGCGACCTCCTCGGGCATGGTGTACCGGCCCAGCGGGATCTTCGCCTCGAACCGTTCGAGCACCGCCTCGGGCGTGGTGCCCCACACCTCGGCGTAGCCCGCCCGGACCCGCTCGGCCATCGGCGTCTCCACGTAGCCTGGGCAGACCGCGTTGACGGTGATGCCTGTCTTCGCCAGTTCCAGGCCCAGCGCGGCGACCACCACAGCGTGGTGGAGCGGGCCGTGGAGGCCTCCGGACTGGAGTGGACGCACGTCCGACCGGGCGAGTTCATGACCAACCTGCTGTCCTGGTGGGCCCCCACCATCCGGGCCGAGGACACCGTCCGCGCCCCGTTCGGGGCGGCCCGCAGCGCCCCGGTGCACGAGGCCGACATCGCCGACGTGGCGCTGGCCGCCCTGCTGGAGGAGGGGCACGCCGGACGGGCGTACGCCTTCGCGGGCCCGGAGTCGCTGTCCAAGCACGAGCAGGTGCGGGTGCTCGGCGAGGTCCTCGGCCGCCACATCGGCTTCGAGGAGCTGACCGTGCCCGCGGCCCGTGGACTGTGGCTCGGCCAGGGCATGCCGGCCGAGGCCGTGGACTGGCTGCTCCAGGACCCTCTCCGGTCGTCGCCACAGCGGGACATGACGTACCGTCGGATGAGAAACGATCACGGCTCCCCCGGTTGAGGTGAACCGCCCTTGAGGACCCACATCCCCTATCTCCTGGCCGTGGCCAGCACGGTGGCGACGCGCCGGGCGGACGAGCGCCTGAACCACTACGACCTGACGGTTCGTCAGTACGGCCTGCTCGCCCAACTGTCCCACGAACCCGGACTGACCATGGCGGACCTGGCCCGTCAGCTCGGCATCGCCCGGCAGTCGGTGCACCGGCTCGTCGACGAACTGGTCGAGGCCGACCACGTGCGCCGCCGGCCCGGAGCCGACGACCGCTCGCGCCGGCTGGAACTCGCCGACACGGCCCGCTACATGCTGACCCGGATCGGCGGCCCGCTCGCCCGGGTGGAGGCGGACTTGCTCGGCGACCTCGACCCGGACGAGGTCGAGACCCTACGCGAGCTCCTCCAGCGGGTGCTGGCGCACGCCACCGACGACGAGGCCTGGCTGCCCGCCCGGTGACGTCCCCCGACGGACGGGGGCCGGGCCCCGCCGGCCCGGACCTGCTCACCACTCGACCAGCGCGAATCCCGCCGACATGCCGCCGCCGAAGCCGGCCAGGAGGATCAGGTCGCCGGGGGTGAAGGCGCCGGCGCGGGCGGCCGCGTCCAGGGTGATCGGGATGGAGGCGGCTCCCGTGTTGGCGTAGTGCGTCAGGGTGCGGTGCATGGTCGCGCGAGGCAGTGCCAGGTCGGCGAAGACGCTGTCCAGCATGGTGCCGTTGGCCTGGTGCGGTACGAAGTGGTCGATGTCGTCGGGCGCGACACCGCATTCGTGCAGGAATCCCTTGACCAGCTGCGGCAGGTGGTCACCGACGAAGTTCCGCACGCCTCGCCCGTCCATCGCGAAGTACTGGAGCCCTGCGTCGAGGACCGTCTGGTCCACCGGCATGCGGCTGCCGCCGGCGGGCACCTTGATGAGCCCCGACAGTTCGCCGAACGAGTGCAGTGAGAGGTGCCGGACACGTGGTCCGTGGTCGACCTGCGCCCCCAGGACCACGGCTCCGGCGCCGTCCCCGAACAGGATCACGGTCCTGCGGTCGGCCCGGTTCAGGATGCGGGAGTACAGGTCCGCACCGATGACCAGCGCGTGGCCGCCGGTGCGGGCGAGTACGCCCTCGGCCGCGGAGAGCGCGAACACCGTGCCGGAGCAGACCGCGTTGACGTCGAACGCGGCCGCGCCGCTCGCGCCGAGCCGCTGCTGGACATAGGCGGCGGTGGGCGGTTGCGGCCGGTCGGGTGTGGACGTGGCGACCACGATCACGGACAGCTCCTCGGCGGAGATGCCGGCCGACCTCAGCGCGGCACGCCCCGCGGCGGTGGCCAGGTCCGAGGTGGCCTGGCCGTCGGCAGCCCATCGCCGTTCCCGGATGCCGGTCCTGTCGGTGATCCACGCGTCGTCGACCCCCGCCGCCGCCGCGGCCTCGTCATTGGACACGATTCGCTCCGGCACATAGGCACCCGTACCGAGGATCCTGACGTCGGTCATACGGCTGCCCTCCCCTCGAATGGATGGAGAACGGTGTGTGTAGAACTGGCCTGCGGCCGTGGCGGGCGCGTGCGGGAGCAGCCGCGGAGGCTGCCCCCGCACGCATGGGACCGCAGGTGTTCGGGATCGCAGGTGTTCGGGATCTCAGGTGTTCTAGCGCGCCTGGTAGATGCGCTTGTGACCGCTGACGCCGGCCAGCCGGAAGGGCCCGGTGGTCTGCTGCGGGGTGGGGTGGTCTCCTCCGTCGGCCGGGAAGGACCACTCGTGCAGCTCGCGGTAGCGGGCGTGGTCGACCGGCTTGCGCCTGGCCATCGCCGCCAGGTTCGCCGCGGTCCGCAGGTGTTCGCGGTAGCCGGGGACGGCCGTGCCCGCGAAGAACTCGGCGACGCTGCCGGAACCGTAGCTGAGGAAGCCGATGGGCCGGTCGGTCAGGTCGTCCGCCTGGTCGAGCAGCGCGGCGAGAGCGAGGTACACCGAGGCGGTGTAGCTGTTGCCGATGGAGGTGTTGTAGGCCACGGTCTGCCCGATGGCGTGCTCGATGTCGGCCTGGTCGGCACTGTGGCCCGCGTGGTTGAGCAGGTGGCGGTGTGCCTTGTAGGCCATCTTCGTGAACGGCTGGTGGTAGCAGAACGCGGCGAACTCGTCGAGTGTGCGCCCGCCCTGCTCGCCGTAGTCCTTCCAGCTGCCTGCGACCGCCTGCAGGTACGCTTCGACGGATTCCTGCCCGTCGACGAGGGCGGTGGTGCGGTAGTTCGGCCGCCAGAAGTCCATCACGTCGGCGGTGAACAGGCCGGAGGCGTTCTCGATGCGGACCAGGGCGGGGTCGGCGCTGACCAGCATCGCCACCGCGGCGGCACCCTGGGTCGCCTCGCCGGGGCTGTCCAGTTCGTACTTGGAGACGTCGCTCGCGATCACCAGGACCTGCTGGTCGGGGTCGCGTCGTACGAGTCCGATGGCGAACTGCAGGGCGGCCGTGGCTCCGTAGCAGGCCTGCTTCAGTTCGACGACGCGGCAGGCCGATTGCAGGCCGAGCAGTGAATGCACGTAGATGCCGGCGGACTTCGCCTGGTCGATCGAGGATTCCGTCGCGAAGACCACCGTCCGGATCCGTTCGGAACCGTGCCGGGCGATGATCGGGGCCGCGGCGGCGGCCCCCAGGGTCACGATGTCCTCGTCCGCGGCGCACACGCTCATCGACCGCTGGCCGATGCCTATGTGGTACTTGCCGATCTCCGTGCCGTTGTACTCGGCGAGTGCCGCGTGCGACAGGACGTATTCGGTCGTCGCGAAGGACAGATCGTGGATTCCGAAGGAAGCGGCGTTGGACATGTTCAGGCACCGACCTTTGCCGTCTTGTTGTCGCGCTCCAGTTCGACGTGTGCACGCATGAGTTCACCCGGGTTGGTCTGCGCCGCGAGCAGCGAGAGCTCGCCGCAGAGGACCGTCGCCGCCGCGATGACGGCGAGCCGGCGCGCGTTCTCGCCGGGGGCGCGGTCCACGCGGCAGCCGAGGCGGGTCAGGTTCGTCTCCACGAACTCCAGGCCCTTGCCGTTGCCCACGGTGCCGACGATCAGGTTGGGCAGATTGCAGGAGAAGTAGAGGTCACCGTCGCGGTCCTCGGCCAGGGTGACGCCCTGGGAGCCCTCGACGATGTTGGCCGCGTCCTGCCCGGTGGCCAGGTAGAAGCCGAGCAGCATGTTGGCGTAGTGGGCGTTGGCCGAGCGGATGCCGCCGGCCAGCAGGGTCCCGAGCAGGTTCTTGCGGATGTTCAGCTGGACGATCCTGGCGGCAGTGGTGTGCAGGACGCCTTCCACCACGTCGCGCGGGACGAGCAGTTCCGTGACCACGTTCTTCCCGCGGCCGAGGATGCCGTTGATCGCGGTCGCCTTCTTGTCCGTGCAGTAGTTCCCGGAGATCGATCCGTAGGAGATTCCCGGAACGGTCCGCAGCAGGTGCGTCAGCAGGTTGTCGGAGGCGAGCGTGGCCATGTTGTGGCCGGAGGCGTCGCCGGTGCTGAACTCGAACCGGATGAACAGCAGGTTGCCCGCGATCTCGTGCCGGACGGTGAGCAGCTCGGCGAACCGGCTACAGCCGCGGACCACGGCGCGCAGTTCCTCGATCCGCGCCTCGATGGTGCGGGCGGCCGTGTACGCGGTCTGGGCGTCGGTCGCCTCGACGAGCACCGAGCGGGTCATGCGCTCGTCAACGAGGGTGGCGACGATGCCCTGCTCGGTGAGCATGGACACCTTCGCGCCGCGGCCCACGGAGGGCCACAGCGGTGTCTCGTAGGTGGCGAGGGGAACGTGGGTCTCGGTGTTGGCGACGTTCCCGGAGACTCGAAGGGGTCCGACCCACTTCATGGGGACCCTGGCAATGGCGTGTGTGTCGGTCACTGTGCTTTTCCTGTCGTGTTGTGAAGGGTGTCGGCCGATCGGGAACGCCGGGCGAGTCGCCCCGTGTCGATGCCCCGGTCGGCGCAGAAGGAACGGAGGGTGCCGTGGATGATCAGGTCGTTGCTCGCGAGGTCCGCGGGAGTGCGCGCGCCGAGCATGGTCTGGAGGGCCGCGAGCTGGTCCAGCCAGTTCGTGAGCTGCTCGATCAGCGCCTCGGGACCGCCGTCGAGCAGGGTGCGCAGGAACACTCCGGAGGCCCCGACGCCGGAGGCGCCCAGGGCCAGGGCGCGGGCGACGTCGAGGGGATGGCGGACGCCGCCGGAGGCGAGCACGGGAAGACCGGCGCTCTGCGCGTCCAGGAGACAGGCGGCGGTGGACTGGCCCCAGTCGTGGAGGAACGCGTAGTCGCCGAGCGGTCGCCGGCCGTTCTCGATCCGGGCGAAGTCGGTGCCGCCCCGGCCGCCGACGTCCGCCGCGTGGACCCCCAGTTGTCGCAGCAGCAGGACGGTTTCCCGGCTCAGGCCGTTGCCGACCTCCTTGACGATCACGGGTACGTCAACGGCCGCCGCGATCTTCTCGATCTGCGGGACCCAGGACCCGAAGGACCGGTCGCCTTCCGGCATGGCCGTTTCCTGCGCCGTGTTGACGTGGATCTGCAGGGCGTCGGCCTCCAGCAGATCGAGGGCACGCCGGGTGTCGTCGACCGTTGCCGTCGCGTTGACGTTTGCTAGGACGAAACCGTGGGGGTTCTCCTGGCGCAGGACGCGGAAGGTGTCGGCGCACGTCGGGTCCTTCAAATAGGCGTGCACCGAGCCCGACGCGATGGGTACCCCGGTCTCCCGGGCCGCTATCGCCAGACCTCGGTTGATGACGCCGGTCTTGGCGGTCCCGCCGGTCATCGCGTTGATGTAGAGCGGCACCTGCCAGGAGATCCCGGCGAAGGTCGTGTCCAGGGACACCTGCGGCCGGTCGATGCCGGCCAAGGCGTGATGGACGAAGGACACCTCGTCGAACTGGTTGATCCCGCTGCGGGTGTCCTGCTGCTCGATGGCGAGCCGGACGTGGTCGTCCTTGCGCTGAGCGCTCATTTCTCGGTCCCTTCCGGGGCGGGCCGGACGGGCAGGGGCAGCACCCCGGCCGCGGCCCACCGCTGCCGTACATGTGAGATGTCGTGCATGGCCTCGGCATCGAGCAGCGCGATGCCGCAGTCGCCGCCGCCCGCGCCCGACGGCTTGGCGGCACCGCCGACGGTTTCGGCGACCGTGCACAGGGCCGTCAGCTCGGGTGTGAAGATGCCGAGCCCGACTTCGTCGTCGAGGCGGGCCAACTCCCGCCGGGCACGGCGGATCTGGTACAGCAGGCCTTGGTCGTCGCCGGCCTCGAGAGCGGTGATCGAGGCGCGTACGAAGTCGGTGGAGGTCTCCACGAACGCGCGGTGCGACGCGGTGCCGCGCCAGATCCGGCGGTGCAGACCGGACACGAGCGAGGCGGTGGAGGCCGGGTTGCCGGTCCAGCCGACTTCGAGGGCGAGGCCGCGCGGGGCCGGAAGCCTCCGGACCGAGTGGCCCGGCCAGGGCGTGCGCAACGCCTCCTCGACGCCGTACCGGCGGGTGAGGTCGAGCACGAAGGCCCGGTCGGGTGCCTGGTACGCGATCCAGCCGCCCCAGGTACTGGCGGCGAGGTCACCGCCGGAGCCCACGGGGTCGATCCCGACCGAGGAGATCACGGCCAGGCGGTACCGGGCGTCGGGTGAGAGGTCCAGTCCGCACAGGGACGTGACGGCGTCGATCGTGGCCACGGTCACCGCGCCGCTCGACCCCAGGCCGTACTTGCGGCCGTTGTCATGCAGCCGGCTGCCGATCGAGAGGTCCAGCCCGGGCATGGGCAGGCCGCGTTCGGCCAGCAGTCGTCCCACGGTCTCGACCGCTGCCACCACGTGCGTCAGTGCGCCCCGCGCGCCGTGTCCGTCGGCTTCCCCGTTCTCCGTGCCGGGAGCGTGGAGCCGGCCGTCGAGCCATCGCCAGTTCACCGCCCGGGGGACGAGATCGGAGGAGATCACGATGTCGGCCGTTTCGGAGAGGGTCACCGTGGCGGTGATCTCCCGGTCCACGGCCACCACGATGGCCGGGGTACCGGGCTCCACCACCGCGTACTCGCCCGTGACGAACAGCTTGCCGGGCGCACTGCGGACGACCGTTCGCCCGGAGGTCATCGTCCGCCCGCGTCCACCAGGCGGGCGCCCTGTCCGGGCCCGGCGATGTGCACGGAGCCGCCCGCGGCAGCGTCGCGCACGGCCTCGGCGACCCGGTCGGCGTCCGTACGACGGCAGAGCACCTTGACGTTCGGTCCGGCGTCCATGGTCGCGTAGGCCGGTATGCCGTCGCGCCGCAGCCCCAGCACGCTGTCGAGGACGGTGAGCGAGGCGGGCGCGAGGTAGCGCACTGCGGGGCGCGCGCCCAGCATGGTCGCGTGCATGCCGAGAGAGTTGCGCTCAGCGATCTCACCCACCGCGTCGAGGTCGCCGCGCAGGAGCGCCGCCCTCATCTCGGTCAAGTCGTCCCGGCTCGACGCGGCCCAAGGCTCGAACAGGGGCGAGGTCTCGACGGTGCGGCGCATCGCCGCGCGGCTGGACACCTCCTTGGGGCCGGCGTCGACCACCGCGATGACCAGTGCGGGGTCGAGGTCGCCCGTCCGTACCGGCTCGGCGTAGGAGCTGAGGTCGGCCTCCGCGGGCGGCGCCGTGGGGTTGCCGGCGTGCCAGACGGCGAAGCCGCCGAAGATCGACCGCGAGGCCGAGCCGGAACCGCGGCGGGCCAGGCGGGAGAGACCGGTGCCGTCGAGGTCCAGTCCGTACGCGGCGGCGGCGGCGACGGCGAGCGCGGCGAAGCCGCTGGCGGAGGACGCCAGGCCCGCCCCGGTGGGTACGGTGTTGCGGGTGTCGACGACGGCCCGGTGCGTGAGCCCGGCCCGCCGGCGCACCAGGTCGAGGAACCCGGCGATGCGCCGCCGCTCCTCGCCCGCCGCGGGTACGCCGTTGAAGGTCACTTCGTCGTCCGAAGCCTCGGCGTCGAGGTGGACCCGGGTGGTCGTGGGGAAGATGTCAAGAGTCATCGACAGACTGCTGGTCCACGGCAGGAAGAGGCGCTCGTCGCGCTTCCCCCAGTACTTGATCAGCGCGATGTTCGGGTGCGCGACGGCGGTGGCCCCGTTCGCGCCCTGCCGGTCCTGCGGGCGGCGCACGGTGATCTGGTGCTCAGACATGCGTGACGAGCCTCCTCAGTGGGACGATCCACGTCTGCACGGCCCCCGCTTCGTGCAGCCGCCGGGTGACCTCTCTCGCCTGCTCGGGCTGGGTCAGAGCGAGGACGCAGCCGCCCAGTCCACCCCCGGTGATCTTGGCGCCGAGGCTTCCTGCGGCGAGCGCGGCACTCACCATCCCCTCGATCCGGTCAGTGCTCAGCCCGGCCTCGCGGAGCATTCCGTGGTACTCCGTCAGCAGGAAGCCGAGCTCCTCCGGCCGGCCGGCGGCGAGGGTGGTCACGGCTTCGCCGGTCAGTTCCGACGCCCGGCGGACGAACCGCTCCTGTGCTCCGGCGTGGAGTCGGAACCTCTCCCGCAGCTTGTCGACCGCTTCCTTGGTGCTGCCGACGGTGCCGCTGTCCGCGATGACGAACAGCGCGTCGCAGCCCACCAGCAGCGTGCGGGCCTCGCCCGCGTGGAACAGCAACGGCGCGCTCGCGCCGACGGTGATGGCGTCGACGCCGCTGGCCTTGCCGTGCACCACGTTCTCGGCGGTCTGCACCAGGTCGAACACCGTCCGCTGCGAGACCTCGCGGCCGCAGAGGTCGGCCAGGGCGAGGACGACGGCACGGGCGCAGGCCGCGCTGGAGCCGAGCCCCCTGCCGAGCGGGATCGAACCGTCGATGATCACATCGAGATGCCGGCCGTCGTCGATTCCCGTGGATGCCCTGAAGTCGGTGGTCAGCCGACGCAGCCCCTCGGATGCCTGCGTTCCGACCTCCTTCCAGGCGGATCCGGTCATCGTGAAGGACACACCTGCCGGTTCTTCACCCCGGGTGGAGAACCCGACGCTGGCGGTGATCGACAGCTGCGGGACGGGCAGGGCGAGCGCCGGGGCTCCGTAGACGACCGCGTGCTCCCCCAGCACAATGGCCTTGGCATGGGCGTGGCCGGTGCCGACCGAGCGAGCACGGCGGCTGTCCGCTGTCCCTGCCGCCGAGGCCGGTGGAGTCGACGTGCTCAGCTCCCCTTGTCGAAATTCCATTGAGATCGCGTCATCCAGATTTCTAGGAAGGAATGAAGTAAGCCCGTTCGACCGCGCGCCGCGTCATGCCCGGGCCACCCCCGGCAGCGGGTTCCGGACGGGGTGGGCTCGCGAGGCGAGCGACGCGTGTGGCGGCGCCGGGACGGTGGCGACCCGCGCCGACGTGGTGCTCAGGTGGTCCGGAGCGTCGTGGTGGTGACGAAGGTTTCGAGGGTCTTCCTGACCTCGTCCGGGAACGGGGTCTCGTCCAGGACCCGCCGGGCACGCTGCACACGATCGGCGATCATCTGCTCCACCTCGTCGGCGGCGCCCGTGGCCCGCAGGATCCCGCGAACCGTCTCGGCGCCTGCCTCGTCCAGGTCCGGGTCGCCGACCAGGGACCTCAGCACCCGCGCCTGCTCGGCGCCGGCGGCGTGGAGGGCGTGTGCCATCAGAGCGGTCGCCTTGCCCTCCCGCAGGTCGTCCAGGACCGACTTGCCGGTCTTGGACGGGTCGCCGAAGACGCCGAGGAGGTCGTCGCGCAGTTGGAAGGCCTCGCCGATCGGAAGGGCGTAGGCGGTGAAGACGTCCAGCAGGGCCTGGTCCGCTCCGGCAAGGACCGCGCCGATGTGCAGCGGCCGCTCCACGGTGTACTTCGCCGTCTTGTAGCGGATCACGGCCAGCGACCGTTCGACGTCCTCGTCGGGCTTCCCGGTGGCCAGCAGGTCCAGGTACTGACCGATCATCACCTCGGTGCGCATGGCGTCCAGCAGCGGTCGGACGGCGACCAATCGCTCGTGGTCGATGCCGCTGGAGTACAGCAGCTCGTCCGACCACACCATGACCAGGTCGCCGAGCAGGATCGCGCTGTTGGTGCCGAACCGCTCGGCGGTCGTGGCGTCCGCACCCGTCTCCAGCGTCCGGTGGAGGGTCGGACGGCCACGCCGGGTGTCGGAGGCGTCCATCACGTCGTCGTGGATGAGGGTGAAGGCGTGGAAGAGTTCGAGCGAGGCCGCCGCGCCGATGGCGGGCCCCGGGTCGCCGTATCCGCCCGCCGCGTGCCAGCCCACCATGCACAGGAGCGGCCGGATGCGCTTGCCGCCGGCGGTCAGGAAGCCACGCAGGTGCTCGATGAGCGAGACCAGGTGGGGTTGCCTGTCGCAGTTGGCGTCGAGGAAGGCGTTCAATCGCTCGTCGATCAGACCGCGCAGATGAACCGAGTCCAGGGCGTCGGCTCCCAGCTCGCGAAGGCTGGTGGTCGAGTTCATGTCGTTACTCCTGTTCGTCAAGACCATGTGGCCGCGTCCGCGAGGACGTGGCATGGGAGGGAAAGCGCCGAGAGGCATCACTTTCCGGCCGGGCGAAGGAGGGCCCCGGCAGTCGCCGGGCCGCACCGCAGGTGCGGGTCGCCGAGGGAGGGGCGAGCGGTGGGTGTTCGGGCCGCGCCGGATGGCATGCCCTCCGTACACGCGGGTTCACATGGTGGAGGGCATGCCGGGCAGGGGCGGGCCCGGTGCGGCACCCGCCGGGGCCCCGTCGGTCGAACGGAACGGGTTCAGCTCGCGGCGGACTGCGGCTCGCGTGCCGGCTGCCGACGGGTCGGCACCATCGTGAGCTGGTCGGGACGCAGGCTCATCCGCACGAGGGCGCGCGTGGGGCGGGTGCCCGGGGCGCGGTCCAGCTTCCAGTACTGGGCCACGGTGGCCACGATGACCTGGGCCTCGGTGAGGGCGAACGCGTCACCGATGCACTTGCGGTTCCCGGCGCCGAAGGGCAGGTAGGCGCCCTTGCGCGGAGTGGTCGACATGGTGAGCCACCGGTCCGGCTCGAAGCTGTCGGGGGCGTCGAAGTAGCGGGCGTCCCGGTTCAGCAGGAAGGGGCTGTACGACAGCTCGGTGCCGGCCGGCACGGGCAGCCCGCCGAGCGTGGTGTCGACAGCGGCACGACGGCTGAGCAGCCAGGCCGGCGGGTAGAGGCGCAGACCCTCGGCGACGACGTTGCGGGTGTACGGCAGCTTCTTCAGGTCCTCGGCCGTCACCGGGCGGCCGGCCAGCACCTCGTCGAGCTCCGCGTGCAACGTGGCGGCGACCTGCGGGTTCTCGTGCAGCAGGTGGAAGATCCACGACATCAGGACGGCGGTGGTCTCCGCGCCTCCGAGGAGCAGGGTGATGGACTGGTCGTGCAGCTCCTGGTCGGTGAAGCGGTGCCCCTCCTCGTCGACCTCCGTCATCATCGTGCGCAACAGACCGCCGCCGTCGCCCGAGCGGCGGTAGCGGTCGATGGTCTCGTTCACCACCTGGTGCAGCTGCGCCTCCGCCCGCTTGTAGCGCTGGTTGCCGGGAGTGGGCAGGAAGGACAGCGCCGGCAGCGGGTTGAGCATGCGGAAGAACATGCCGTCGATCACGGTGTTCAGGGCCGTCGGGAGACCGTGGTGACCTCCCCGGCGCACCTCGCCCTCACCGGGCTCGGAGAAGAGGCAGCTCAGCGCCACGTCGGCGCTGAGGTTGCCCATCTGCATCAGGAGGTCGACGTTCTTGCCTTCCGGCCATTCATGAGCCGACGCGGCTGCCTGCTTCTGCATGATGCCGACGTACTCGGCGATGCGCGCAGGGTGGAAGGACGGCTGGATCAGGCGTCGCTGCTTGCGATGGACGAGGCCGTCGACCGTGACCAGCCCGTCTCCGAGGACCGTGCGCACACGGTCCATCACGGGACCGCCCTTGACGAAGTCCTTGACCTTGTCGGTCAGCATCTCGTGGACCAGATCAGGGTGGCACGCGATGTACATGGGGGTCGGCCCCACCATGATCTTCACGAGATCGCCCTGCTCGGGCAGTGATCGGAGGAAGGTGAGCGGGTCGCTGCGCAGTTGATTGGCGTGCCCGAGCACGGGCAGGGCATTCGGTGCGCTGCCCTTCGTGTAGCTGCGGGTTTCCTGGCCTGTCACGGAACAAACCTCCATGCGGTTGGTGGCGGACTTGTGGACCTGTCGGACTCTGCGTCGCCGCTGTCACTTCGCCAACTGGTCCCACCACCAGGCGATCTGTGGAATCGGCAGGGGCGCGGGGTCGGCGTCAGCCGGCTCGTCGGCCCAGACCAGGCCGTAGCCACCGAAGTCCTGTTCTTCGCCGGTCTCCGGGTCGACAGGCGCGCAGTAACGGGTGGTGAAGTCCGCCCAGATGATGTGCCCGCGAATCCAGTAGCCGATCTCGTGGACGTATCGCCGCAGTTCCGGGCGGGCGGTCGCGGAGACCTGGTCACGCAGATTCAGATAAAGGGACATGATTCGGTCGCGCAGCGCGCGGACCTCGGCGACCGCTTCCTCGGGCGTGCATTGCCGGTCGCGCACCATGATGCTGATGGCGTTCTGGTCGAACAAGCCCTGGAGATTCTCCCGGTGAATGGAGATCAGGTCGTTGTCGAGACCGACGATGACGGATACGGCTTCGGAGGCGGCGCGCACCCGGGGATCGAGGCGTTCGGCTGCGGTCAGTTCGTAGCCGCCGCCGATCGGAGTGAGTGCGGTCAGCCAGGGGCCGGCCACATCGTTGCCACGCATGATCAGGTAGTCGCCCAGTTCGGGGAGTTCACCGAGGCTCTGGTTCGCGCATTTCCACAGCACGCCGTCGAAGTAGCTGCAGAAACCCTGGCGCAGGTGCTCGAGCTGGCCCGGGGTCGACACGGTGGAGACGTGGTTCCAGAAGTCCTGGAAGGAGGAGAGGTACGCGTCTCCGGGCGGCACGACGGACTTGGGCGAGGCGAGGATGTGCTTGAGACGGCTGACGTGGACCGTCAGCGGTGCGGGCTGGTCCAGCCCCGGGATCACGTCGAGGTCGTCGTCCCAGGCGCCGCCCCAGTACATGACATAGGTGATGATCTCGGCGCACCGGTCGAGGACGTACGGCATGCAGTGTGCGGTGTACGAGCCCGCATTCATACGCGGCAGCCAGTCACCCTCCTTGCGGAACCCTTGCCGGAACATCCAGGCGACGGCGCCGGCATCTATTTCCTCCGGCTTGTCGTACACGGCGTCGGGCAAAGGGCAGAAAAATGGCGGAACGCCAAGTGTGCGGCGCACGGTTGTCATGCCAAGAATCCCTTCGGGCAGGACTGAGCGGGGGCGGTGGCCGTGCCCGCGAGGGGCAGCGCGACGGCCATGACCGGGGCCGCGACGGCCGCGGCGCGGACGCGAAGGGGAGGACGGGACATGCGAGTCCCCCTGAGTCCTCCTGAGTCGTCCGCCGGCGGCCCCGTCCGGAAGCCGCCGAGTCCGTGACCGGACCTGATATACGGTCAGGGATACTGGTAGACAAACGATCAACGACCTCGTCGGCATGCGGTCAACGCCCTGGTCAACACGGCCGCGGCACCCCGGGCAGCACCTGAGCCCAGCGTCCCGGCAGACAATCGATGGACAACGGGCCGGCAACAAGGCGCGGCCGTCGGCGTCGGCGTCGGGGAGCCCGCTCGGTGATCCGCTCCACCAGCACGGCCCGACGGACGCGGCGGGGCGGCATCGGTGTGGATCCGCGGCACGAAGAGCCCGCCGGCCGGGCCCGAAGGGGCAGGGCTGCTGACGCTGGTGTCGACTTCCGCCATCGGTTGCTCAAGGGCCGCCAGACCAAGCAGCCCCCGGGGCGGCGACCGGCCCCCGAGG
>NZ_JBHVET010000147.1:0-13876 GCF_042802135.1 Kitasatospora sp. NPDC057512 | reverse complement strand
CGGCCGGCGCCGCCGACCCCCGCCTCGCGGGCGGCGGCCAGCGCGGCCGCGGTGGCCGGGGCGAGCCCGCCGGCCCCGTCGGCCTGCTGCCGGATCTCCAGCGCGCGGGCGGAGGCAGTGAGTTCGACGGCCAGGATGCGGCCGAGGTTGGCCACCGCCTGGCGCAGCTTGCGCGCGGCCGACCAGCCCATCGACACGTGGTCCTCCTGCATCGCGGAGGACGGGATCGAGTCGACCGAGGCCGGGACGGCGAGCCGCTTGTTCTCGCTGACCAGCGCCGCCTGGGTGTACTGGGCGATCATCAGGCCGGAGTCCACGCCCGGGTCGTCGGCCAGGAAGGCCGGCAGGCCGTGCGAGCGGGCCTTGTCGAGCAGCCGGTCGGTGCGGCGCTCGGAGATGGAGCCGAGGTCGGCGGCGGCGATGGCGAGGAAGTCCAGCACGTAGGCGACCGGGGCGCCGTGGAAGTTGCCGTTGGACTCCACCCGGCCGTCCGGCAGCACCACCGGGTTGTCGACCGAGGCGGCCAGCTCGCGCGCGGCGACCAGCTGGGCGTGCGCCAGGGTGTCCCGGCCGGCGCCGGCCACCTGCGGGGCGCAGCGGATCGAGTACGCGTCCTGGACCCGCGGGGCGTCGTCCTGGTGGTGGCCGGTGAGGCCGGAGTCCTTGAGGACGGCGAGCATGTTGGCGGCGCTCAGCGCCTGGCCCGGGTGCGGGCGGATCGGGGCGTGCAGCTCGGGGGCGAGCACCTTGTCGGTGCCGAGCAGCGCCTCCAGGCTCATCGCGGCGGTGATGTCGGCGGTGGTGAACAGCCGCTGGAGGTCGGCGATGGCCATCACCAGCATGCCGAGCATGCCGTCGGTGCCGTTGATGAGGGCGAGGCCCTCCTTCTCCAGCAGCTCGACGGGCTCGATCCCGGCGGCGGCGAGCAGTTCGGCGGCGGGCTTCTCCACGCCGTCCGGGCCGGTGGCGGTGCCCTCGCCCATCAGGACCAGCGCGCAGTGCGAGAGCGGCGCGAGGTCGCCGGAGCAGCCGAGCGAGCCGAACTCCCGCACCACCGGGGTGATGCCCGCGTTGAGCAGGGCGGCCATGGTCTGCGCGACCAGCGGCCGGACGCCGGTACGGCCGGAGGCCAGCGTCTTCATCCGCAGGAACACCAGCGCGCGGACCACCTCGCGCTCGACCGCCGGCCCCATGCCGGCGGCGTGCGAGCGCACCAGCGACCGCTGCAGCTGGGCGCGCAGCTCGGGGCTGATGTGGCGCACGGCGAGCGCGCCGAAGCCGGTCGACACGCCGTAGACGGGGCGCGGCTCGGCCGCGAGGGCGTCGATCCGCGCACGGGCGGCCGCCATCTCGGCCAGCGCGTCGGGACCGATCTCGACCCGGGCGTTGCCCCGGGCGACGGCCAGGACGTCCTCGGCGCCGACGTCGGCCTTGCCGACCAGGACCAGCGGAGCGTCGGGGGCCACAGCACTGTGCATATCCATATACACCATCTCATCAGGTGAATGAAGATATGACAACAGGTGCTCGCCATCCGGATTCTCCGCCCTCCGGATCGGCGCCGCACACCGCGGCCCCCGGCCGCCCCCGCATCACGGCACTGGCAGCTCGGCCTCGATCAGGATCACTGCACGGGCAGCTCGGCCTCGATCAGGTCCGCGGCCCGGGCGGTGCCACCCTCGGCCCGTCCGGCGGCGGACAGCTCGCCCAGCCGCTCGGCCACCGCCGGGTCGCCGGTCAGCTCCAGCAGGGCGGCGCGCAGCGCCTCCGCGGTGGCCTGCTCGGTGTCCAGCCGACGGGCGACGCCGAGGCCCACCAGGGCGTCCGCGTTGGCGAACTGGTCGGCGGCCTGCGGCACCGCGATCATCGGCACGGCGTGGAACAGCCCCTCGCTGGAGCCGCCCATGCCCGCGTGGGTGACGAAGGCGTCCGCCTGGGAGAGCACCGACAGCTGCGGCACCCACCGGTGCACCTCGACGGTGTCCGGCACCTCGCCGAGCTCGACCAGGTCGGTGTGCTTGCCGACCTGGAGCACGGTGTGCCAGCCCGGCAGGTCGCCGAAGGCCTCCACGCAGGCCCGGTAGAAGGCCGGCTGGTGGGTGAAGGCCGACCCCAGCGAGACCAGCAGCACCTTCTCCGCACCGGCCGGTCGCTGCCACGCGCCCTGGTGCGCGCGGTCGCCGAAACAGGGCCCGACGAAGCTGATCCGCTGCTCGTCGACCCGGTCGACGTTGGGCTGGAGGGCGCGCGGGACAAGCGCGACACACCGCTCGGGGCGGTTCTTGAAGCCCTCCACGTCGCGCTGCACCGTGCCGGCCTCGGCCAGCCAGTCGGCGTACCGGCGGTAGTGCTCGGGGCCGCCCGGGCCGTTGCGCAACGGCTCGAACATCGCCACGAGGTCCTCCTCGAAGCCCTCCCAGCCGACGAAGGCGGGCGACAGCTGCACCACCGGCACGCCCAGCCGCTCGCCGAGCGCCCGCCCGGCGAAGCCCCCGATGTCGTAGAGCACCAGGTCGGGGCGGTCGTCCTCGAAGGCCTCCAGCAGGACGGGCCACATCGACAGCGTGTCGTCCAGGAACACCTCCTGGATCGCCACCAGGTCGGACGGCCAGCCGGCCGGGTCGTCGGTGAGCGGCAGCCTGGTCGGGTACGGGACGAGGGTCGCGCCGGTGGACTCGACGACCTCCCGGAAGGAGGGGTCGTTGACGTAGCTGACCCGGTGGCCCCGGGCGACCAGCTCGGTGATCACGGCGAGACTTGGATTGACATGCCCATGGGCGGGAATGGAGACCATCAGGATGTGTGCAGGGGGGCGGTTCACGGGCACCTCCGGGGGATGGCGGATGAGACGAGACGATCCGTCTCGCAAATGCTGGGAAGACAATACGTCTCGTCTCGCCGTCTCGCATAGAATTTTTCCCATGGCCTCCAGAACAGCTCCCGACCCCGCCCGACGCAGCGAGCGCGCACACGCCGCCGTCCTCGCCGCCACCACCGAACTCGTCGCCGAGATCGGCTACGGCAAGCTGACCATCGAAGCGATCGCCGCCCGCGCCGGCGTCGGCAAGCAGACCATCTACCGGTGGTGGCCCTCCAAGGGCGCCGTGGTCTTCGACGCCTTCCTCGCCGCCGGCGAGCACGGGGGCGGCATCGCGCTCCCCGACACCGGCGACCTCGCCGCCGACCTCCGCGCCGTCCTGCGCCCCACCAGCGACGAGCTGGCCGACCCGGACACCGACCGCACCTACCGGGCGATCATGGCGGAGATCCTCAACGACCCGGCACTGCACGCCGAACACCGCACCCGCCTGCTGGACCCCCTGCTGGCCGTCACCCGCGACCGCCTCCGCAGCGCCCGCGAGGCCGGCCAGATCGCCCCCGACACCGACCTCGACCTGGCCATCGAGATCGTCTACGGCCCGCTCTACTACCGCTGGCAGTACCGGCTCGGCCCGCTCACCCACGAGCACGCCGACCGCCTGGTCGACGCCGCCATGCTGGCCCTCAACCCGCCGTCCGCCGGCGGCGGTTCCGACGCCTGACCGGGACGGACGGCCACCACCACGACCGGCCCCTCAGACCGCCGGCGGCGAGGCCGGCCCCGCCAGGGCGACCGAGACCAGGGCGCGCATCGCAGAGGCGGCCTGCCCCAGCGGCAGCGTGGCGTCGTCGGCGAAGAGCTCCACCAGCCAGCCGCCGGCCGGGTTCTGGCCGCCCGCGGCCACCATGCCCCGGTAGCCGGAGACGACGAGCATCGCCTCCTCCGCCGGATCGTTGCCGGCCGCGCCCGCCCGCAGGGCGAAGGCGCCGCCGCGGACGGCACGGCGGGTCATCGGGTAGTGCCGGAGGTCGAAGACCGCGTCGGGGGCCTCGATCTGGGCCCGCTGGGTCTCCGCGCGGACGCTGCTGGGGCCGCTGGTCATCCGGTAGACGGCGTGCTGGGCGGTGCGCATGAGGTGGGAGCCGGGCGGGACGTACGAGACCCACCAGCCGACGGCGTCCAGCAGCCGGGCGGAGGCCTCGGCGACGACGACCAGCTTGCCGAGGGTGTCCGCGGGGTGGACGGCCCGGGCCGTGGCGGCCTGGTCCAGGGAGGCGAGCACCGCGGTGAGCAGCTGCCCCGGGTCCGCGCTGTGGGCGGCGCCGCGGAACCGCCGCCGGTCGCCCGCCCCGGCCCGGCCGTTCGGCCCGCGCCGCCCGTCCGCCCGGTGGTGCGGGTCGGCGGCGTCGGCGAGCAGCACGGTGGGGTCGGGCGAGAAGCCGGGGCCGTGGCTGCGCCCGGCGACGACGGGGTGGGCGGCCCGGGCGGCCTTGGCCCGGTACTGGGCGGCGTCGGCGAGCCGGAACAGCCGGTCGGGGGTGGTGACGGGCCCGATCGAGTCCCCGGTGGAGGCGACCCCGCAGGCCACCCCCTCGCCCTCGGAGAGCGCGAGCGCCCGGGCGCACAGCTCCTCGGCGACGGAGACCACCTCGTCGGCCTTCTGCCCCTCCACGAGCAGGCAGAACTCGTCACCGCCGAGCCGGGCGGCGAGACTGCCGGGGAGCCTGGCGGCGGCCAGCGAGAGCTGGTGGGCGAACCGCTCCAGCAGCCGGTCGCCCATCTCGTGGCCGAGCTGGTCGTTGACCCGCTTCAGCCCGTTGACGTCGCAGACCACCAGGGAGACCACGGTGTTGTCCCGGTTGTGCGCCTCCAGCGCGCTCTCCAGCCGGGCGTCGACGGCGCGCCGGTTGGCCAGGCCGGTGAGCGGGTCGGAGAAGGCGAGCCTGCGCAGGTCGGCGAGGCGTTCGGTCTGCGCCAGCCCGGCGGAGACCTGGGCGGCGAGCAGGGTCGCGTAGTCGGCGTCGGCCTCGGTGAACTCGGGCATCCCGGCCGACCGGGCGAGGTACAGCTCGCCCCAGGCCTGGCCGTGCAGCACGACCGGCGCGACCACGCAGCAGGCCCGCCCGCGCCGGCGCAGCGCCGCGGCGCGCTCCTGGCAGTACGCGCCGGCCGTCGGGTGGGCGTGCCCGGCGTGCTGCACGCTGTTCTCGGCGCTCTGCAGCCAGGCGCGCGGCAGCCGCCCGGTGGTCCAGCGCTCCTCCAGGTACGTGACGATCTCGGGGAAGTCGGCGACCGGGTACGACTCGTCCTCGGGCAGCTCCTCCTCGCCCGGGGCGAGGTCGCCGTGGTTGACCAGCACCCGCAGCCGGCCGGACTCGCGGTCCCAGACCGAGACGGCGGCCATGGTGGCGCCGAGCGCCTCGGTGGCCCGGGCGGCGGCGGCCCGGACGGCCTCCAGCGGGGTGAGCGCGGCGGCCATGTCCTGGGCCAGCTCGACCACGGACTGCAGTCTCAGGTCGGGCAGCGGGTCGGGGTGCCGCGAGCCGCCGCAGTCGCAGTCGCGTTCGCGGTCCGTCATGATCGCCTCACTGCTCACCGGCTCGCCTCGCTCCCTGTGCTCGGTCCTGCCGGACCCCCGTCGGCCGACCGCACCCGACCGGCCGCTTGCACCAAGACTAGGGCGGTTTCGTTCGCTTATGCCCCGTTTGCCCGGGCGGACCCGCAGCAGAACGTACGACTTTCAACCGTTCAGCACCCGGAACGGCCCGTCCGCCGTGGGAAAGCGTGCCCACGAACGCCGTCACCGCATGCGTCTGCCCGCGCACGTCCACCGCACACGACTTCCCCGCGCGGGCCCGCCGTACGCGCGACACCCGGGTACGCCGCGTACGGCCACCGTCCGCGCACGGCCCCGCCCGCGGGCGCTACTCGGCCTTCAGCCGCCGGGTGAGCAGCCACGGCTCGACCAGGCCGAGCCCCCGCACCGGCCGCCGCCACATCGGCTGCAGGTGGAACCGGGCCCCGTCGTCCGGGCCCGGGATCGGCAGCCCGGAGGCGGGCATCCCGGCCGCTGCCGACAGCGCCTCGGCCAGCCCGGGCCCCTCTGCGTCGGCCGGGGCGACACTGCCGTTCTGCTCCAGCGCGGCGGCGAACTCGCCGTCGATCAGCACCGCGTCCTTGGGCGCGATCGAGGTGAGCCGGCTCGCCAGGTTGACGGTGGTGCCGAAGACGTCGCCCATCCGCGAGGTGACCGTGCCGAAGGCCATGCCGACCCGCAGCGGCGGGATGGTGTCGTCCCCGGCCAGCGCCTCGATCAGGCTCAGCGCGATCTCGGCGGCGGTCGCCGGGTCCTCGGAGACGTAGAGGATCTCGTCGCCGAGCGTCTTGATCACCCGGCCGCCCTGCCCGGCGATCAGGTCCGAGCAGGTGTTCTCGAAGGTCTCGACCAGCTCGCCGAGCTCCTCCTCCTCCAGCCGCCGGGACAGCCGGGTGAAGCCGACCAGGTCGGCGAAGCCGACGGCGAGCCGCCCGCTGGTGATCTCGTGGTCCTCGGCGGCCTGCACCACCCGGCCGGTGACGGCCGCCAGCTGGCGCCGCCAGACGTACACCAGGAACTGCTCCAGCTCCGGCAGCAGCAGCTCGACCAGCGGGTACGCGACGTCGGCGCGGGTCAGCCCGGGCTCGACGGCCTGGGTGAGGTTCTCCAGGAAGGTGTCCATCTGCCAGCCGGCCAGCCGGGCCGTGGTCTGGCCGGTGGAGCGGGCCACCTGGATCGCCATCGACTCGCTGAGCAGCCCGGACTCGACCAGGCCGGCCAGCCGCCGCAGCGCGATCACGTCGCCGTCGGTGAGCGCCCGGGACTGCCCGATGTCGGGGAAGCCCATGGCGCGCCAGAAGCGGGTGGCCAGCTCCATCGGGACGTCGGCGGCGCGCGCGGCCTGGTACGGGGTGTAGCGGCGCGGCGCGTCCAGGATCAGGCGTTCCAGTTCGAGCGCGACCGTGGGGTCGTTGCCGCCCGCCGTCGCGCCGCTGCTGCCGTCCTCTGCCACCGGTCCGTCCCCGTGCGATCGCCGCACTCGCCTCGTGTCCTACCTGTCCGGGCGCGCACTCCGCCACCCGGGCGGGCAGTGGCGCGCCTCACACCGCTGCCAGGTGGAATGTTCGCACGGAATCGTCGGATCCGGGGCATCAGCCCGGGTCAAGGAGAGGTGAAGAGTGCCGTTCAGCGGGGCTCGGGGCGTACGTGGACGACGTCGCCCGCGCCGACCGCCCGGCGTACGCCGTCGGGCGTGCGGATCACCAGCCGCCCGTCGCCGTCCACCGCGACGGCCTCGCCGACCAGCTCGCGGTCGCCCGGCAGGTGCACCTTCACCTGGCGGCCGAGCGTGGTGCAGCGGTCCACGTAGGCGCGCAGCAGGTCACTGGCGTGCGGGTCGCCCGCGGCGGCCGTCCACTCCCGGTACAGCTCGGCGAGTTCGCGCAGCAGGGCGCGCAGCAGGGTGCCCCGGTCGGTGGTCGTGGCGCCGGCCAGCGCGAGCGAGGCGGCGGTGGGGACTGGCAGTTCCTCCGCGCGCAGCGAGACGTTGAGGCCCATGCCGACCACCACCGCGCCGCCGGCCAGCTCGGTGAGGATGCCGCCGAGCTTGCGCTCCGCGCCGTCGATCTCCGTCTGGAGGTCGTTGGGCCACTTCAGCCCGACCTCGACCCCGGCGACCCGGCCCAGCGTGCTGGCCGCGGCCACCCCGACCAGGATCGGCAGCCAGCCGTACCGCTCGACCGGCACCTCCTCGGGGCGCAGCAGCACGGACAGGAACAGCCCGGAGCGGGGCGGGGCGGTCCACCGCCGGTCCAGCCGGCCACGGGCGGCGCTCTGCGCCTCGGCCACCAGCACCGCGCCCTGCCCGGCGCCCGCCGCGGCCCGGGCGGCGACGTCGCTGTTGGTGGAGCCGGTCTCGGCGACGACGTCCAGGGAGGTCCACAGGCCGCCCGGGACGAGCAGGACGCGGCGCAGCGCCTCCTCGTCCAGCGGCGGACGGTCCAGGTCGGTCCAGGGCGACGGTCCGGCGTGGCCGAAGCCGCGCAGTCCGCTGCGGCGGGGGGTCTCGGGTGCGGTCATGGGAAAACCCTAGATCCGGTCCGGGGCGTAGGCCGCCCCATCGTCCCGCAGAACCACCGTCAACAGAACTGTGTCGATGGTCATGACGCCGGGACGTGCCGCATCGCCCTCCGCGCTGGCTACGCTACCCAGCGGTAGTTCGTAGCGCCGCCCTGCCCTCATGCGCGGGCCCACCACCCGGCCCCGCGCGCACTCGAAACAGGTCGCGGCCATGGATCAGGGAGAGCCACCGGATGACCGAGGCGCCGTACGACCCCCACACCACCGCCGGCAAGCTCGCCGACCTGCGGCGAAGGCTGGACGAGGCGGTGCACTCCGGCTCGTCCAAGGCCGTGGAGAAGCAGCACGCCAAGGGCAAGCTGACCGCCCGCGAACGGGTCGTGGAACTGCTGGACGAGGACTCCTTCGTGGAGTTCGACGAGTTCGCCCGGCACCGTTCGACCAACTTCGGCCAGGAGCGGAACCGGCCGTACGGCGACGGCGTGGTGACCGGCTACGGCACCGTGGACGGCCGCCAGGTCGCCGTGTTCGCCCAGGACTTCACCGTCTTCGGCGGCTCGCTCGGCGAGGTCTTCGGCGAGAAGATCGTCAAGGTGATGGACTTCGCGCTGAAGACCGGCTGCCCGGTCATCGGCATCAACGACTCCGGCGGCGCCCGGATCCAGGAGGGCGTGGTCTCGCTCGGCCTGTACGGCGAGATCTTCCGCCGCAACGTGCACGCCTCCGGCGTCATCCCGCAGATCTCGCTGATCATGGGCCCCTGCGCCGGCGGCGCGGTGTACTCCCCCGCGATCACCGACTTCGTGGTGATGGCCGACCGGACCTCGCACATGTTCATCACCGGCCCCGACGTGATCAAGACCGTCACCGGCGAGGACGTCGCGATGGAGGAGCTGGGCGGCGCGCGCACCCACAACACCAAGTCGGGCAACGCCCACTACCTGGCCGCGGACGAGAAGGAGGCGATCGAGTACGTCAAGAGCCTGCTCTCGTACCTGCCCTCCAACAACCTGAGCGACCCGCCGTCCTACCCCGATCAGTCCTTCGACCTCACGTTCGCCGACGTCACGGCGCAGGACCTCGAACTCGACACCGTCGTGCCGGACTCGGCGAACCAGCCGTACGACATGCGCACGGTGATCGAGCACATCGTCGACGACGGCGAGTTCCTGGAGACCCAGCCGCTGTTCGCGGGCAACATCATCACCGGCTTCGGCCGGGTCGAGGGCCAGTCCGTCGGCATCGTCGGCAGCCAGCCGATGGACCTGGCCGGCTGCCTGGACATCAACGCCAGCGAGAAGGCCGCCCGCTTCATCCGCACCTGCGACTCCTTCAACGTCCCGGTGCTGACCTTCGTGGACGTGCCCGGCTTCCTGCCCGGCACCGAGCAGGAGTGGGACGGCATCATCCGGCGCGGCGCCAAGCTGATCTACGCCTACGCCGAGGCCACCGTCCCGCTGATCACCGTGATCACCCGCAAGGCCTTCGGCGGCGCGTACGACGTCATGGGCTCCAAGCACCTGGGCGCCGACCTCAACCTGGCCTGGCCGACCGCGCAGATCGCCGTGATGGGCGCGCAGGGCGCGGTCAACATCCTGCACCGCCGGGAGATCGCCGAGGCCGAGGCGGCCGGCACCGTCGAGGAGAAGCGGGCCGAGCTGATCGCCTCGTACGAGGACACCCTGCTGAACCCCTACCTGGCCGCCGAACGCGGCTACGTGGACGCGGTGATCGCGCCGAGCGAGACCCGCCGGCACATCGTCCGCGGTCTGCGGGCGCTGCGCGGCAAGCGCGAGGTGCTGCCGCCGAAGAAGCACGGCAACATCCCCCTGTAGGCCCCGTCCCTGTCGGGAGAGAACCAGCCATGTCGATCCACGTGCTGCACGGGCAGCCGACCCCCGAGGAGCTGGCCACCGTCCTGGCGGTGGTCCAGGCCCGGGCCGCCGCCGCACAGGCCGCCGCCGAGGCGGCCCGCAGGGCCGGCGCCGGCCCGGACTCCCCCTGGGGCGACCGCGCCCGCCGGCTCCGTCTCGCCGCCCGTCCGGGCCCGAACGCCTGGCGGACCTCGGGCTGGGCGCACTGAACTCCGCGGCGTGGAGGGGGAGAACGGCCCCGCCGCCCTCCCCCTCCGTGCCGCACCGGGCACACCGCCGCCCGCGCTGCCCGAAACCTGAGTACGGATACTCAGGCGCCCGCACCCCCGCGCGGCGCACTCTGGACGGGTGCTCTGGTCAGACCCCCGTGACGAGCCCTCGCCCGAGGCCCGTCGGATGCAGGAGCGGATGCAGCGGGCCGGCAAGGTGCTCGCCGCCATCGTGCTGGTCGGCGCCGTGCTGATCATGATCTCCCGCTCCTTCACCTGAGCCGTTCACCCGAACGGCGGACACCGGCACCCCCTACGCTGGTGGACATGACCGACCAGCGCCCCCTCGTCCTCGCCTCCGCCTCCCCCGCCCGCCTCGGGCTGCTGCGCCAGGCGGGCCTCGACCCGCGCGTGGTGGTCAGCGGCGTCGACGAGGACGCCATCACCGCCGCCACCCCCGGCGAGCTCGCGCTCGTCCTGGCCGAGGCCAAGGCGAAGGCCGTCGCCGCCGAACTCGCCGACGGCGAGCTGGTGATCGGCTGCGACTCCGTCCTGGAGCTGGACGGCCTGGCCCTCGGCAAGCCCGCGGACGCCGCCGAGGCGCTGGCCCGCTGGCAGTCGATGCGCGGGCGCTCCGGCGTGCTGCGCACCGGCCACTGCGTGATCGACACCGCGACGGGCCGGCAGTCCTCGGCCACCGCCTCCACCACCGTCCGCTTCGGCACCCCGGACGACGCCGAGATCGCCGCGTACGTGGCCTCCGGCGAACCGCTGTACGTGGCCGGGGCGTTCACCCTGGACGGCCGCTCCGCGCCCTTCGTCGACGGCATCGACGGCGACCCGGGCAACGTCATCGGCCTCTCCCTGCCGCTGCTGCGCCGGCTGCTCGCCGACCTCGACGTGCGCATCACGGACCTGTGGGCCCGGAACGACAGCTGACCTCCCGGACCCGGCGGTCGTACCCCTAAGCTGACCGGCGTTCGAACGGGGAGGGGACGCGGCAGATGACCGACAGCGTGCTCAACGTGGTGCTCGGCCTGGTGGCCAGCGCGATCAGCGCCGGCCTCGGCTGGCTGGCCCAGGTGCTGCGGCGGCGCCGCAGGATCGAGCGGGTGCGGGCGTTCTTCGGGCTGCCGGGCGGCAGCGAGTGCCTGATCGTGGTGCCGCGCAGCATCGGGACGGGCTCGCACGCCCACACCGTGACCCGGCGCGACGCGTACGCGCTGATGTGGCTGGCCGGGCTGGTCGAGGAGTGCGGGGCGCGGCCCGAGCTGGTGGCCCACGACGCCGCGCACCGCGGCCTGGGCGCCAAGACCGAGCTGTGCCTGGGCGGTCCGGTCAGCAACGAGCGGATGGCCGCGCACCTGGCCTGGGGCCTGCCGGGCGTGCTGATCACCTCGGGGCCGGGCCCGGGCAGCAACGTCCTCGTGGTGGGCGAGCGGGACTTCACCGCCGGTCCGGACGAGACGCACGTCCTGCTCGCCCGGATCGCCACCCCGGACGGCGGCCGCCCGGTGTTCCTGGTCTCCGGCCAGACCGGCACCGCCAACCAGGCCGGGGTGCGCCACCTGGTCGCGCACCACCGCGAACTCGCCCGGAAGTACGGGCGGGACGGCACCTTCGCGCTCGTCCTGCGGGTGGTCAACCCGGAGGCGTACGGGCCGGACATGGTCGAGGTGGCGGCCGACGTGACGGCCGAGGCGCTGCGGCGGCCCGCCGCCCGCTCCGGCGCCGCTTGAGCGGCCCGCGCGAGACTGTGGCCCATGCCACCCTCCCGCCGCGCCGCGGGCCGGTCACCCGCTGTGGCCCCCGCCGATCCGGGCGGACCGGCGCCGACCTGCGGCGTCGTCCACGGGGCCGCCCGCGGGGCCGGAAAACCCATCACCGAGCGTGTGGGATAGTTCACAACCCGGGGCTACTCGCCGGTACTGCCCAGGAATCCATAAACTCAACGAGGTTCAAGAAGGGAGCCACAGTGCGCAAGGTGCTCATCGCCAACCGCGGGGAAATCGCTGTCCGCGTCGCCCGTGCCTGCTCGGACGCCGGTATCGCCAGCGTCGCCGTCTACGCCGAGCCGGACCGGGATGCGCTGCACGTCCGCGCGGCCGACGAGGCTTACGCGCTGGGCGGTGACACCCCCGCTACCAGCTACCTGGACATCGCCAAGGTCCTCAAGGCGGCCGCCGACTCCGGCGCGGACGCCGTCCACCCCGGCTACGGGTTCCTGTCGGAGAACGCCGACTTCGCCCAGGCCGTCCTCGACGCGGGGCTGATCTGGATCGGCCCGCCGCCGCAGGCCATCCGCGACCTCGGCGACAAGGTGACCGCCCGGCACGTCGCCCAGCGGGCCGGCGCCCCGCTGGTGGCCGGCACGCCGGACCCGGTCTCGGGCGCCGACGAGGTCGTCGTCTTCGCCCGGGAGCACGGCCTGCCGGTCGCCATCAAGGCGGCCTTCGGCGGCGGCGGGCGCGGCCTCAAGGTCGCCCGCACGCTGGAGGAGATCCCCGAGCTGTACGAGTCCGCGGTGCGCGAGGCCGTCGCCGCCTTCGGCCGCGGCGAGTGCTTCGTCGAGCGCTACCTGGACAACCCGCGGCACGTGGAGACCCAGTGCCTGGCCGACAAGCACGGCAACGTGGTGGTCGTCTCCACCCGTGACTGCTCGCTCCAGCGCCGCCACCAGAAGCTGGTCGAGGAGGCACCCGCGCCGTTCCTGACCGACGAGCAGAACGCCGAGCTGTACCGGGCGTCCAAGGCCATCCTGAAGGAGGCCGGCTACGAGGGCGCCGGGACCTGCGAGTTCCTGGTCGCGCTGGACGGCACGATCTCCTTCCTGGAGGTCAACACCCGTCTCCAGGTGGAGCACCCGGTCACCGAGGAGGTCACCGGCCTCGACCTGGTCCGCGAGATGTTCCGGATCGCCGACGGCGAGGAGCTCGGCTACGGCGACCCCGAGGTGCGCGGCCACTCCTTCGAGTTCCGCATCAACGGCGAGGACCCGGGCCGCGGCTTCCTGCCCGCGCCCGGCACCGTGACGCTGTTCGCCCCGCCGTCCGGCCCGGGCGTGCGCCTGGACTCCGGCGTGGAGACCGGCTCGGTCATCGGCCCGGCCTGGGACTCGCTGCTGGCCAAGCTGGTCGTCACCGGCCGCGACCGCAAGCAGGCCCTGGAGCGGGCCCGCCGCGCGCTGGCCGAGTTCCGGGTGGAGGGCATGGCCACCGCCATCCCGTTCCACCGGGCGGTCGTCACCGACCCGGCGTTCGCGCCCGAGATCTGCGGTTCCGGGACGACTGACGGCGACGGGCCGTTCACGGTCTTCACCCGGTGGATCGAGACCGAGTTCGACAACACCATCCCGCCGTTCGCCGGCGCGGCCGGTGACGGCGAGGAGGCCGAGACCCGGGAGACCGTGGTGGTCGAGGTCGGCGGCAAGCGGATCGAGGTCTCGCTGCCGTCCTCGCTGGGCGTCGCGGCGGCCCCGGCGGCCGGTGCGGCGGGCTCCGCCAAGGCCAAGCGCCGGGTGGGCGCCAAGAAGGCCGGCTCGGCCGTCAGCGGCGACACCCTGGCCTCGCCGATGCAGGGCACCATCGTCAAGGTCGCCGTGGAGGAGGGCCAGGTCGTCGCCGAGGGCGAGCTGATCGTGGTCCTGGAGGCGATGAAGATGGAGCAGCCGCTGAACGCCCACAAGGCGGGCACCGTCACCGGCCTCAAGGCCGAGGTCGGCGCGAGCGTCAGCAGCGGCGCCGCGCTCTGCGAGATCAAGGACTGACACCGTCCCTGACCCCGGACCGGTCCGTACGCCCCTCGGGGTGTGCGGACCGGTCCCGTTTCCGCGGGCCGTACAGGGCCTGTCTTCAAA
>NZ_JBHVET010000146.1:0-13990 GCF_042802135.1 Kitasatospora sp. NPDC057512 | reverse complement strand
GTGCCGGGCGGGGGTCCGGGGGTGGTGTCAGGTCGGGTCGGCGGCGAGCCGGGGTTCGGCGGGGGCGGCGGGGGCGTCCTGGTCGGGCCAGCGGATCCGGGTGGCGCAGAGCGAGACGACGGCCGCCGAGGCGGCGACGGCGGCCATGCCCCAGAGCAGGCTGGTGGCGCCGGCGATGAAGCCGATCACGGCGGGGCCGGCCAGCAGGCCGGTGGTGCCCATGGCGGCGACCAGGGAGAGCGCGTCGGCGCCCTGCCGGGCGGCGGCGACGTAGACGCACGGGGTCACCGCGGCCACGCCGAGGCCGACGCAGGCGAACCCGAGCAGCGTCGGGACGACGCCGCCGACCGCCAGGGCTAGGGCGAGTCCGAGGCCGGCCAACAGGCTGCCGGTGCGCACGATCCGGCCGTCGCCGAAGCGGGTGCGCCAGCCGTCCGCGAAGATCCGGGCGCAGACCATCATCACCGAGACCACCGCGATGCCCATCGGGGCGAGCCCGGCGTCGGCCTGCACGTAGTCCTTGAGGTAGAGCGCCGACCAGTCGTTCATGGCGCCCTCGGTGACGGTGCCGAACACCATCGCCAGGCCCATCCAGAGGGTCGCGACGGTCGGCAGCGCGAAGCCGCGGCGCTCCTTCCGCTCCGCCGGCTCGGCGGCCGCGGCCGGGCCGTCCGTCAGCAGCCCCGGCCGGGCGGCCACGACCAGCACCGCCAGCAGCCCGGCGGCCACGCCGAAGTGCGCCGCCAGGGTGCCGGTGACGGAGGTGACGCCCGAGGCCAGCAGGGCGGCGAGCAGCGAACCGGCGCTGAAGGTGGCGTGCAGCCGGGACATCGTGGTCCGCTCGAAGCGGGCCTCCAGCGCGGCGCCCTGGGCGTTCATCGCGACGTTCAGGGCGCCGACCGCGACGCCGTCGAAGAACAGCACCAGCAGCGTCACCGGATAGTTCGGCACCACCGACAGCGCGAGCAGGACGACGCCGAGCGCGAGCGCGGACAGCACCGAGAGCAGGCGGGAGCCGAGCCGCCGCATCAGCACCGCGACCAGGGGGAAGGACACCGCCGCGCCGACCCCGCAGGTCATCAGCAGCAGGCCGATCTGGGCCTCGCCCAGGTCGAGCCTGGCCTTGAGCGCGGGCACCCGGGAGACCCAGGTCGCGTACTGGAATCCGAGGACGAAGAACAGTGCGCCGATGGCCACTTGGGGCCGGCGGAAGTCGTCGCGAACGGGGGACATCGGTATCAGCCCACTTCGGCTCTGGAGTGCGGCCCGGGGGTCGGGTCGGTGGGGTGCGGCAGCGGCCGGGCCGGGACGGGGTCCAGCGGCATCGCCATGTAGACCGCCCGGGTGCCGTAGCTCTCGGGCAGGTCGATCTCGGGCCGGGCGCGGTAGCCCAGCCGGGTCCACAGCACGTGCGAACCGCGGACGGCGACCAGCGAGACGGTCCGGTAGCCGGCCGTCCGGGCGGTCTCCTCCAGGTGCCGCAGCATCCGCAGGGACAGGCCCCGGCCGCGCAGCTCCTCCGCGACGACCAGGTCGTGCGCGTGCATGTTGGTCGGCCGCCCGCCCGCGTCGCCGCCCCCGCCCGCGCCGTCCCGGTCCTCGCTGCGGGCGAGGTCCGGGCAGCGGAACAGCGGGTACGGCAGGGCGAGCAGGTAGCCGCCCACGCCGCCCACGACACCCGGGCCGCCCTGGCCGCCCGGGTGCTCCAGCACGAAGCAGGTGTCCGGCGAGGCCCGGTGCCGGGACCGGAGCGCCTCGCGCCCCTCGGACAGGCCGCTGGCGGCGTAGGCGCGCTCCTCCAGAGCGACCACGGCGTCCCAGTCCTCCTCCCGGAGCAGCCGGATGCGCAGGTCGGTCGGAGCGTCGACGAGGGCGTCGGTCATGCGGTGCCTCCGTGGTGGTCCCGGCCGTCGCCGCCACCGATGCAGGTGTACGGCAGCGGCGCGAAGCCGTTGAACCCGCGGGTGGCGTAGGCCGTGGCGTACGCGCCGCAGGAGTGGATCCAGACCGGGTCGCCGGAGCGGACCGCGCGCGGGACGCGCACCCGGCCGCCGTCCTGGGCGTACGCGTCGTCGCTGTCGCAGGTCGGGCCGGCCACCACGGCGTTGACGAACTGGCCGCCGGGGTGATCGGGGAACTCCAGCCGGTACTGGAGCTGGTCCATCTCGTACAGGCCGTTGAACTTGCCGCAGCTGAGGTAGAGCCAGTCCTCCCGGGTGCCGTCGAGCCGGTGGCGGGAGGTGAGCCGGGAGACGTGCGCGCGGATCGCGCCGTGGTCGGCGACCAGGTGCCGGCCGGGCTCCAGCAGGAACTCCAGCGGCCCGGCGTTGACGGCGCGCAGCCGTTCCATGCCCTCGCGGATCACCGCGAACATCTTGTCCAGCGGCGGGTCGAGCGGGCGCCCGCCCCGGTCGAGGACGCCGAGGGCGGGCAGGCCGCCGCCGAGGTTGATCCGGGTCGGGGTGATCCCGCGCCAGTTGAGCGCCTCCAGCACCGCGGCCAGCGAGTCCACGGCGGCGGTCCAGGCCTCGGCGGTCATCTGCTGGGAGCCGACGTGCACCGACAGGCCGGACGGCACCAGCCCCGCGGTCCGGGCGGCGTCGAGCACCCGCAGCGCGTCCTCGGGCGAGCAACCGAACTTGTGGCTCAGGCCCCACAGCGCGCCCTCGCCGGTGGTCGCGATCCGGCAGAACACCCGTGCGCCGGGGGCGTGTTCGGCGATCGCCGCGACGTCCTCCAGGCTGTCGGTGGCGAAGTCCCGCACGCCCAGCCGGTAGGCCTCGGCGATGTTGCGGTCGGACTTGATGGTGTTGCCGTAGTGGATCAGCTCGGGCGGCACGCCGGTGCGCAGCGCCTGGGCGATCTCCTGCGGGCTCGCCGCGTCGAAGCCGGAGCCGAGCCCGGCGAGGTGCTCCATCACCTCGTCCACCGGGCAGGCCTTCATCGCGAACCGGACGGCCGCACCGGGCAGTTCGGCGCACAGCGCGGCGTACTGGCGGCCGATGCCGTCCAGGTCGTAGACGATCCGGTCGTCGGTGCCGTCGGCGAGTGCGGCGCGCAGCGCGCCGCGGTCGTGCTCGTGCTCGTCGACGCGGGGTGCCTGGGTGTGCACCACGGAGACGGACGGGGCGCGGTGGGCGGGCGGGTGGCCGGCGGCGCGGGCGTCGGCGTGGCCGGCGGTCCTGCCGGCGGTCCTGCCGGTGGTCTGGCGTATCACGTAGAGCTCCCCGTCCGGCTAGCGCGGCGACCGGTCGGCGGGGGTGGCCTTGGCCGCCCGCACCAGCGGGCCCCACGCGTCGATCAGCACTGCGAAGTCCTCGATGTCCGCCTGCGCCTCGTCGAGCAGGCGCGCCCGCAGGGGCGTCAGCTCGTCCGCGAACCCGGCGTACTTCCCGCCGAGCCGCCGGTAGCAGCGGTCGAGCTCGGCGAGCCTGCGGTGGTTCTCCGCGCGGTCCGTCGCGGCGCTGCGACGGGCGGAGTCGGCGATCACCTCGGGGCGGACGCGGTGCTGCTCGTCCAGCAGGGCGCCGCCGGCGGCCTCCATCTCGGCGTAGACCGGGTAGAGGTAGAGCATGGAGAGCAGGAACTTGGCGTAGCGCAGCTGGTAGGCGGCGAAGCCGGGGCCGGTGCGGCGTTCGGGCGTGTAGTAGTTGACGATGTGGCGGTTGTGGGTGACGCCCGGCAGGGTCGCGTCACGCACCAGGTGGTGCAGGAAGTAGTCGCTGCCGATGGTGTCGGTGGCGGGCGGCAGCGGCACCCGTTCGTACACCTCGTGGTGCAGGCCGATGTTGCACATGTCGATGTGCCAGATGTCGGGCAGGTCGAGCACCGCGCGGTCGGCGGTGAACGGCTCGCTGCCGCCGCCGGTGAAGGAATCGGCGACGAGTTCGCGCTTCTCCTCCTCGCTCGCCCCGGTGGGCGCCCAGAGCGCGACCACGTCGTGGTAGACCTCGGGGTCGAGCTCGCGGATCTCGCCGATGTCGACGGAGAGTTCGCCGACGAAGGAGGCGCCGACCAGCGCGACCGGCTTGTCCGCGTGCTCCGCGTCGAGGCGGTTCTCGGTGACGGCGGCGGCCGCGTCGGCGGCCTTCAGCCCGAGCGTGGCCAGCTCGTGCTCGATCGGGAACACCGGTTCGCCGTCGAGCAGTTGGTAGCGGCTGTCGGAGTCGCGGCGGTGCACCGACGCGCAGCCGAGCGCGGCGGCCAGCAGGAACGCCCGGTTGGTGCAGGCGCCGTAGGAGACGGCGTCGGGCAGCATCAGGCGCAGCAGCCGGTCCCGGTCGGCCGCGCCGGAACGGTCGATCGCTTCCCGCAGGAAGGCGCGTTGGGCATCCTCGTCCAGGTGGTGGACGACCACGCCCTCGACGGCCGGCAGGGCGGCGAGGGCCGCGGCGTGCCGGGCGCGGGTCGCGGGGTCGGCGGAGTCCAGCACCAGCAGGTGCACCCGGACGCCGAACCGCCGTACGGCGTGGGCGGCTTCGGCGCCGATCGCGGTGATGGTGTCCGCGCACGCGCGGTTGGTGGGCAGGGTCAGGCAGACGTCGCGCATTCCCGCTCCCCCGTGTCCCCGCGCTCGTCGAACGGCTTGCCGCTCCAGGACCGCAGGCCGAGCAGCTTCTCTCCCAGCTCGGTGAGTTCGGCGGTCCCGTAGCGCTGCGCCTCCGGCCGGTCGGCGTCGCCGACCAGGGTGCGGTTCCAGTCCGGCGTTCCGAGCGTGCGCCAGGACTCCACCCGGGAGCGGCGCAGCCTCTCGGACTCCTCCAGCGCGGGCATCATCGACAGGTACTGCACCGCGCGCACTCCGCCCGCGGAGGTGTTGGGCGCCACGCCGTGGGCGAGCAGGCCGTTCCAGATCAGCAGGTCACCAGCCTCCAACTCGGGCCGTACGACCGGGAACTCGGCGCGGTCGACGTCCGGGCGGATCGGGTCGCGGCCGGCCGGCTGGGCGGCCTGCCACGCGTTGAAGCGGTGGAACAGCTCCGGGTCGCACTGGAAGCCGCCGTGGTCGGGGGCGGTGTCGTTGAGCGCGATGATGCCCTGGACGCGCTGCGGCAGCATGCCCCGGGTGGTGTCGACGTCCCAGTGCAGCTCGATGTCGAAGCCGCGGTCGGTGGGCTCGATCAGCGCGCGGTCGCGGTTGCGGACGTTCGGCGGGTTGAGGTTGAGCCGGTCGAGGGTGACCCAGAGCTCCTCGCAGTCCCACACGTCCACGAAGGCGTCGTAGACGCGCTGCGCCTGGCGGCTGTCCCAGATGAGCTGGTGGTGGTACGCCTCGACGAAGCCGTAGATGTGCAGGTGCCGGTCGAGTTCGTCGCGGTAGTCGCGCTCGCGGTACCAGTCCTCCGGGCGGTCCGGCGACAGGCCCTGGAACTCCCAGGCGAAGTCGAGCAGTCGGCGCGCGGCCCCGGCCGGGATCGCCTGCTTCACCACCACGTAGCCGTAGTCCTGCCAGAACGCGTAGTCCTCCTCGGAGAGCACGCGCAGCGGGTGCGTCTTGCGGACCTCGCGCAGCGCGGTCGGGGCGAGGTAGCTCTCGGTGTCGGCACTGAAGTAGGGGCGCTCCGAGGCGGCCCGGTACAGGTATTCCCCCGCGGGTCCGTCGGAGTGTGGGGCAGGGCTCGGCATGGGCAGTCACTCCATGGTTCGTAGTCGACGCAGCGCTTCCCCGTGCGCCAGGTGCGGGCACGGCGAGTCGGCGGCCGGTCACCGGCCGCGACGGGAATTCGAGCGCGGACCGGAGGGCCGTCCGCACACGGCCCTTCTCGCCTCGGCCCGCGGGCGCGGAACAGCGCCACGTCAGGGGGTCAACTCGCTCGTCCGGCAAGGCCGCTCACCCTGCATCAGCCATTGCCGAACCGCGCTCCCCATACGTTGGACTAGACCAACTAATGGTGTCAACCCTTTCCCGCGGGTTGCCGATTGGGAAATCGACGCAGCTCACGGCGCCTCTCGGGGTTCGCTTTATGTTTCGGAGACTGACATAAGCGCGGGTATGTTTCCGGAATTGACATAAGCGCGAACGGTGAACCGCCCGGGTCCGCCGTACGTTGGGCACATGGCACGCGCGTTGACGGCTCCCCCGTGGCTGACCGAGGGCCTGCGCCCCCGGTCCGCACCCGTTCCCTGGGCGGCGGCCGCCCGCGCCTCCGTCGCGCTCGCCGCGCCGCTCGCGGTGGGCACCGCCACCGGACGGCCCGGCTACGGCGCGCTGGTGTCGATGGGCGCGCTGTCCGGAGTCATCGGGGACACCGCCGACGCGTACCGGATGCGGGTGTTCAACATCGCCGTGCCCCAGCTGTTCGGCGCCCTCGGGCTGCTGTTCGGCACCCTGGTGTTCGGCACCGGATGGACGGCCGTCGTGACGGTGACCGTCGTCGCGCTGGTCTCCGGCATGATCTCCTCGATCGGCGCGGTCGCCTCCGTCTCCGGACTGCTCCTGCTGCTCAACGCGGTGGTCGGGGCCGGCCTGCCGCTGCCCTCCCCGTGGTGGCTGCCGCCCGCCCTGCTGCTGCTCGGCGGCCTGGTGGTGCTCGCCCTGAGCCTGCTCGCCTGGCCGCTGCGGCTGGGCGTTCCCGAGCGGGCGGTGGTGGCCGGCACGTACCGGGCCGCCGCCGACCTGCTGGAGGCCGCCGGCACCCCGGAGTACGACGGCCGCCGCCGCGCGCTCACCCAGTCGCTCAACCAGTCCTACGACCTGCTGCTCGCCCGCCGCGCCCGCCGGCACGGCCGCTCACCCACCCTGGCGCGGCTGCTCGCCCAGCTCAACGCGCTGATCCCGGTGGTCGAGGCGGCCCCGGCGGCCCAGCTGCGCCCGCCCGAGTCCGGCCCGCTGCCGGCCGACTACCCGGCCGCCGTCCGCTCGCTCGCCGACGCCGTCGAGCGGGACCGCTCCGGCCCGGCGCCGCCCCTCGCCCTGCCGAGCCCCTCCGGGCCGTCCACCCGCGCCCTGGTCGAGGCGATCGAGCACGCCGCCACCGTGGCGTACGAGGCCTCGCCCGACCCGTACGCCGCCGACGACCGGCTCGGTCGGCCGGCCCGCCTCGCGGTGCGGGCCCGGCGGGCGGCCAGGGCGCTGCTGCTGTCCGGCGCGTCCTGGCGGTACGGGCTGCGGCTGGCGCTGTGCATCGGGCTGGCGCAGGTGCTGGTCTCGGTGATCGCGGTGCCCCGCTCGTACTGGGTGGCGCTGACCGTGACCTTCGTGATGAAGCCCGACTTCGGCTCGGTGTTCTCCCGCGCGGTGCTGCGCGCGTTCGGCACCGCGGTCGGGCTGCTGATCGCCATGCCGGTCCTGGCCGAGGTGCCGCACGGCTGGTGGGACGTCCCGGTGATGGCGGTGCTGGCGACGCTGATCCCGGTGCTCTCCGCCAAGGGGTACGCCTTCCAGACCGCGGCCATCACCCCGGTCATCCTGCTGCTCTCCGACCTGCTCAACCACCAGGGCTTCCACCTGGTGCTGCCCCGGCTCTACGACTCGCTGATCGGCTGCGGGATCTCGCTGCTGGCCGGCTACCTGCTGTGGCCGGAGTCCTGGCACACCCGGATCGGCGACCGCCTCGCCGACGCCGTCCAGGACACCGCCTCGTACGTGTCGCTGGCCTTCGCCACCGGCCCCGGAGGGGACGAACCGGCCGCCCGCGCCCGCTACCGGCGGCGGCTCTACCGGGACCTGTCCACCGTGCGCAGCGAGTTCCAGCGGGCCCTCACCGAGCCGCCGCCGGTCGGGGCCCGGGCACGGGCGTGGTGGCCGGTGGTGATCGCGGTCGAGCGGATCGTGGACACCACCACCGCCACCCGGGTGCGGATCGAGCACGGCGCGCCGGTGCCGACCACCGCCGAGGTCGCCGCCGTCACCCGGGAGCTGGCCGACCTGGCCGAGGCCCTGCGCACCGGCGAGCGGCTGCCGGAGGCGCGGTCGGACGCGCAGGCGGAGGCGCTGTCGCCGGACTGCGCGCTGGCCCGGCTGCACCACGAGGTGCGCGCGGCCCGGTCGGTGGCGGCGCCGCTGCCCTGAGCGTCACCGCCCTCAACCCGCCCAGAGCGTCACCGCCGTGAACGTGTCACCGCCCAGAGCGTCGCCGCCCTCAGCGCGGCGGCCCCGAGCGCCGGGGCCGCCGAACGGCCGACCGGGCTCCGGACCGGCCCGCTCAGTCCTGGATCCGCCGCCAGGGCCGCTCCGCCTCCAGCGCGAAGGCCAGCTCCAGCAGCAGCCGCTCCTGCCCGTGCGCCGCCGACAGGTGCACCCCGACCGGCAGCCCGCCGGGCGCGGACCCCGCCGGCAGGGCGATGCCCGGGCCGCCGGCCACGTTGTTGACCGGCGTGAAGGCGACGTAGCGCGTCAGCCGGTCCATCAGCTCGTCGAAGTCCACGTTCGGGCTCAGGTGCCCGATCGGCGGGGTGGTGTGGGCGAGCACCGGGGAGAGGATCACGTCGTGGGTGCGGAAGATCCGCGCGTACACGCCCTCGGCCCGGCGCAGCCGCCGCAGCACGCCGGGGGTCCGCGGGAACTCGGCCTGGAACCGGCGGCGCAGCCCGGTGGTCAGGCCGTCCAGCCTCCCGGCCCGGAAGCCCGGGTCGATCAGCAGCCGGCCGGTGGCCGCGACGGCCCAGGCGATGTAGCCCCAGTAGCTGACGAAGTCACGGGAGAACTCCTCGCCGAAGGGCAGTGCGGCGGGCTCGACCAGGTGGCCCATCGCCTCCAGCCGGGCGGCGGTCTCCTCGACCACCTGCCGGGTCGGCCCGTCGGTCCGGGCGATCGGCGAGTCCACCACCAGGCCGATCCGCAGCCGCCGCTCGCCGGGCCCTTCGACCAGGCCGAGCGGGGGCAGCGCGGGGTTGCTCCGGTGCCGCTCGGCGGCGGCGAGGAAGGCGGCGGTGTCGCGCACCGAGCGGGTCAGCACGCCGTCGGTGACCAGGTCGATCGGCAGTTTGCCGCTCTGGGCGTTGGTGACCAGCCGGCCCCGGGTGGGCTTGAGGCCGACCAGCCCGCAGCAGGCCGCCGGAATGCGGATCGAGCCGCCGCCGTCGTTGGCGTGGGCGATCGGCACCACGCCGGAGGCCACCAGGGCGGCCGCGCCGCCCGAGGAGGCGCCGGCCGAGTGCGAGGGCTTCCACGGGTTGCGCACCGGCTGGGCGGTGGCGAACTCGGTGGAGGCGTTGAGGCCGAACTCGGGCAGTCGGGTCTTGCCGAGGACGGCCAGGCCGGTGGCGAGGAACTGGTCGGTGAAGCGCGCGTTGCGGCGGGCCGGGCGGGCGCGGAAGGCGTCGCTGCCCATCCCGGTCGGCAGGCCGCGCAGGTCCACGTTGTCCTTGAGGTAGGTCGGCACGCCCCACAGCGGACCGCCGATGCCCTCCCGGCTGATCCGCGGCCTGTCGTACGAAGCATGGGCGACGGGCAGCAGCGCGCCGTCCACCCGGGCGGCCCGGTCGACGGCCGCGCCGACCAGCTCCCGGGGGTTGACCGTACCGGCCCGGACCAGCGCGGCGAGCGCCACCGCGTCGTGGGCGCCCAGGGCGTCGTCGGCGAACGCGTGGACCCGCTCGTCGGTCATCCGAACTCCCCACTCCCCGCCGGACGTTCCGCCGTCCGACCATCGCACCGGCTGCTCGTACCTGCCCGGTTCTACTGACCGGTAATCTCACCGGCTCCGAGTGTAGGCACACCCGGCGGCGCCCGGCGGCCCGGGGTGCCCGCTCCCGGGCGCCTGCTCCGGAGCGGACCGGCCGTCAAGATCCCGAGGGCGCACGATCGTTCGCCCCGCGCCCCCGCGTTCACCCCGTCCGCCGGTCCACGATCGTTTCGCCGCACGCGGCCGGGAAAGATCACGTTCGCGATTCGTCCCGGTCCTCCCGCCCCAACCAAGGTGACGCCCGTGCCGACCCCGTTCTTCCCGACCACCCGGTTCACCGCGGCCACCGCCCCCGGCGGCCTCCCGCTGCTCGGCCACGCCCCCGCGCTCCTCCACCACCCGCACGAGTTCGTCGCCGGCCTGCCCGCCCACGGCGACCTCGTCCGGCTGCGGCTCGGCCCGCTCCGCGCGTACGTGGTCTGCCACCCCGAGCTGGTCCGCCGGATGCTCACCGACGACCACACCTTCGACAAGGGCGGGCCCCTCCTCGACAAGGCCCGGGAGGTCTTCGGCAACGGCCTCGCCACCTGCCCCGCCGCCGCCCACCGGCGCCAACGGCGCATGCTGCAGCCCGCGTTCCACCGCGACCGGCTGCCCGGCTACGCCGCGCTGATGATCGAGGAGATCGCCGCCGCCACCGCCCGCTGGCGCGACGGCGACGTGATCGACGTCCCCGCCGCGATGTACCGACTCTCCACCGCCGTCACCGCCCGCTGCCTGTTCGCCGCGCACGAGCGGGCCGGCTCGCTGCCGGTGCACCGGAGCATGGACGTGGTGACCCGAGGCGTCGGCCGGCGGCTGATGCTGCCGCTGCCCGACGCCGACCGCCTCCCCACCCCCGGCAACCGCCGCTTCCGCCGCGCCCAGCAGGACCTGCGGGAGATCACCCGGCGGCTGATCTCCGAGCACCGCGCCACCGGCACCGACCGGCACGACCTGCTCTCCACGCTCCTCGACGCCACGGACGAGGACGGCCGGGGCCTGTCCGACGCCGAGGTCCACGAGCAGGTGGTCACCTTCCTGCTGGCCGGCATGGAGACCACCGCCGCCACCCTCTCCTGGGCCTGGACGCTGCTCGCCGCCAACCCGGCCGTCCGGACGCGCCTGCACGCCGAGCTCGACACCGTCCTGGACGGCCGGCCCGCCCGCCACGAGGACCTGCCCGCCCTGCCGCTCACCGCCCGGATCGTCAGCGAGACCCTGCGGCTCTACCCGCCGCCGTGGATCCTCAGCCGCACCGCCACCACCGACACCGAGCTCGGCGGCCACCGCGTCCCGGCCGGCGCCACCCTGCTGTACAGCCCCTACCTGCTGCACCGCCGGCCCGACCTGTTCCCCCGCCCCGACCGCTTCGACCCCGACCGCTGGCTCACCACCGCCCGTCCCGCCCCCGGCACCTACGCGCCCTTCGGCCTCGGCGCCCGCCGCTGCATCGGCGACGCCTTCGGCACCACCGAGGCCGTCCTCGCCATCGCCACCATCGCCGCCCGCTGGACCATCGCCCCCGCCCCCGGCCGGCCCGTCCGCCCCGTCCGCGGCTCCTCCCTCGTGCCCCGGCCCTTCACCGCGACGCTGACCCGCCGGGTCCGCTGACCGGATCCCGGCCGGGCTTCGGTACTGTCCCGGCATGGCCGGCCGTACGGGCGCCGGCCGCGGACCACGCCGCTCGACCGGGACACCACCAGACCATGAACGCACGCACCCCATCGGGGCTCCTGACCGGGCTGCTCCGCGCCGTCCGGACGTACCCGCGCCGCTCGCCGCTGACCTTCGGCTACGTCGTCCTGCTCCTGCTCGGGAACGTCTGGGTCGGGAACCTGCTCGCCGCGGACCGGGCGGACGCGCTCCGCGACCACATCAGCACCAACCTCGACAACCTCCACGACCACCCGGTCACCGCCCTGTTCGGCAGCGCGCTGCTGTTCGACGGCACCCTCACCGAGATCCTCTCCACCGGCTTCGGCGGCACCCTGATCACCCTCGGCCTCGGCATCGGCTGCTGCCTCGCCTGGACCGAGCGCCGCTTCGGCAGCCCGCGCGCCGCCGCCGTCCTCCTCGGCGGGCACATCGGCGCCACCCTGCTCACCGCCGCGGTGATCGTGTTCGCCCTGCGGCACGGCTGGTACCCGGAGAGCGTGCGCCAGGCCTCGGACTACGGCATCAGCTACGGCGCCCAGACCGTCCTCGCCCTCGCCGTCCTCGCCCTGCCGCGCTGGGCCCGGCTGCCCTGGGCCGCCTTCGTCGTCGCCTGGCCGCTCTCCGGCGACGGCGAATGGCCCGGCCCCCTCCCGCCGTTCACCACCGTCGGCCACCTCCTCTCCGCCGCCCTCGGCTTCGCCGTGGCCGCCGCCGTGGCCCTCACCGCCGCCCGCCGCCGGCGCGCCGAAACCCTTGCCCCGGCGCCGGCCGACCGGTGATCATGCCCGGATGACCGGGAGTTGCCCGGATGACCAGGAGTGCGGTGAGGAGGCCGGCTCCCGCACCCCCGCGTCGACCGGGCGACCGGTCCCGGCCGGCGGCCGCGCCTGATCCCGGGTCAGCCCGGCGGGCGCCGGTCGGCGGCGATCGCGGTGAGCAGCCGCTCGATCTCCGCCAGCCGGTGCCGCAGGTCCTCGACATCGGCGCGGGTGGCGCTCTGCTCGCCGTGCTTGAGGGCGACCAGCAGCTGCCCGTCCGGCTCCAGCCGGGCGCGGGCGACGTCGCCGAGCTTGTCGCCGTTCTGGATCCGGATGGCGTGCTCCAGCTCGGACGGGCGCAGCGCCAGGCCGTGCAGCGCGCCCTCGACCAGCTTGCCGTCCTTCACCACGGTGGTGGGCCTGCCCTCCAGGAGCCGGGCGGCCTTCGGGTCGCGGGCGAGCCAGCGGGTGACGCCGGCGTTCACCGCGACCAGCGTGACCGCCCCGATCGCGCCGCCGAGCAGGCTGTTGTCGTTGCCGATGATGGCGTTCTGCACCACGTTGGAGAGCAGGAAGACGACCACCATGTCGAAGGTGTTCAGCCCCGCCAGCCCGCGTTTCCCGGCCAGCCGGAACAGCACCAGGATCAGCACGTAGACGGCGACCGTACGGAGGACCTTCTCCACGATCGGAATCTGGACGGCCATCAGGTCGTGCCACACTGCCCCGCTCCTCCCGCCTCGACCGCAAGCGAACGGGGCAGACGCTACGCCACGGTCACCGCTTGGGCCTGCCGCGCCGGGCCGCCGCGCCCCGCCCGCCGGCCTTGGCGCCCCCGGCCTTCGGCGCCCCCGCGCGCTGTCCGCCGGACTTCTGCCCGCCCGCCTTCTGCGCGCCGCCCTTCTGTCCGCCCGCCTTCTGCCCGCCGGACTTCTGCGGCTGCGGCCTGCCCCGGCCGGCCGCCGCCTTCTTCGGCTGCGCCTCGGGCGCCGCCTGCCCGGCCCCGCGCCCGCGCGAGCTGTTGACCGTACGGCCGCGGACGATCCCGATGAACTCCTCCACCAGGTCCGTCGTCCGCTCCTGCGGCCAGGCCAGCGCCACCTGGGACTGCGGCGCGTCCGCCACCGGCCGGTAGGTGAGGTCCCGGCGGTGGTGCAGCCGGGCCAGCGACTGCGGCACCAGGAGCACGCCGACGTTCGCCGCGACCAGCTCGATCGCGTCCTCCGTGCTGTCCGGGCGCGCGATGGCGGGGCGCCCGGGCAGGGTGTCGGCGGTGAAACCGAGGGTGTCGTCGAGCGGGTGGAAGACCACCTCCTCGGCGAGGTCGTCCAGCGCGACCTCCTCGGCGGCGGCGAGCCAGTGGTCCTTGGGGAAGACCACAACGGTGGTCTCGCTGTAGAGCGGGATCGCGCTCAGCACGTCCTTGTCGACCGGCAGCCGGACCAGCCCGGCGTCCGCGCCGCCCTCGCGCAGCGTGCGCTCGCCGTCGCCGTACGGGACCGCGAGGAGGTCCAGCGGCACGTCCGGGAGCCGCTCGCTCCAGACCCGGACCCATTTGCCGGGGGTCACGCCCGGGACGTACACGAGCCGGAAGGACGGGTTCACCTGCATGTCTGTCACAAGGCAAGGCTACCGACCGTGACCGGGAGCGCCCGCGCACTCCCTTACCCTTGTCACCATGACATCGCTCAAGCAGAAGACCAGCCAGACCATGAAGCCGGCCACCGCGGCCAAGAAGCTGGGGATCTACCTCGACGCGGCGCCGACCGGCTTCCAGGAGGGCGTGGTCTCCCGCGAGGAGCTCAGCGCGCTGCAGGCCGAGCCGCCGCAGTGGCTCCAGGACCTGCGCAAGAACGGCCCGCACCCGCGCCCGGTGGTCGCCGCCAAGCTCGGCGTCTCGATCTCCGGCCTGGCCCGCGGCGGCGTGACCGAGGCGCTCACCACCGAGCAGATCGAGGCGATCAAGGC
>NZ_JBHVET010000145.1:0-14117 GCF_042802135.1 Kitasatospora sp. NPDC057512 | reverse complement strand
GGCCTGCGCCCGGACCGCGACCAGGCTAGACGTCCCGCGCCCGGGCCGGAGGTCACGCGGGCAGGCCGGACGTCACGCGACCTGCCCCCGCGTCAGGCGACGCTGGGCAGCGGCGGTTCGACGGCCAGCGGGGCGGTGGAGCGGGCCCGGTGCTGGTCGGCCCAGGAGACCAGCGCCACCGTGCAGGCGTGGTCCAGGTGGCGCAGCCCGGACCAGTCCAGTTCCACCGGCCGGTCCCCCGGCAGCCGTTCCAGGGTGTCCAGCAGCCGGGGCAGCCGCAGGAAGGTGGCGTTGCCGCTCAGTCGCACCCGGTGCAGCGGCTGCCCGGCCGGCTGCTCCTGTTCCTCCACCGCGATCTGCAGATGCGAGGTCTGCCAGGCCGACTTGGCCACCGCCAGGCCGACGCCGATCAGCACCCCGTCGAACAGGTCGGTGGCGATGATCGCGACCGTGGTGACCACCAGCACCACCGCCTCGCCCAGGTGCCCGCGGCAGAGCGCGACGATCCGGCGCACCGGCACCAGCTTGGCGCCGGCGTGCACCAGGACGGCGGCCAGCGCGGTGAGCGGGACGAGCCCGAGCGCGCCGGGCAGCAGCGCGGTGAACAGCAGCAGCCAGCCGCCGTGCAGGACCCGCGAGGCCTTGGTGCGCGCGCCGGCCTGGACGTTGGTCGCGCTGCGCACGATCACCGCGGTCATCGGCAGCGCGCCGAGCAGCCCGCAGACGGTGTTGCCGATGCCCTGGGCGGTGAGCTCGCGGTCGTAGTCGGTGCGCGGGCCGTGGTGCATCCGGTCGACGGCGGCGGCGCTGAACAGCGTCTCGGCGGAGGCGATCAGGGTGAAGGCGACGACCGTGCCGAGCCCGGCGGGGCCGGCCAGGGCGGTCAGCGCGTCGCGGCCGGGCAGGCGCACCACGTCGAGCAGCCCGGCCACGTGGACGCGGGCCACCGGCAGGTCGGCGGCCGCGGTGACGGCGGCGGCCAGGCCGACGGCGGCCAGCGGGGCGGGGACGGCGCGGGCGACCCGCTCGGGCAGGTACTTCCAGGCGACCAGGACCAGCAGGGTGCCGAGGCCGAGGGAGACGGCGCTCGGGTCGGCCGCGGCGGTCAGCGCGTCGCCCAGCAGGTCGGGCAGTCCGGCGAGCTTCTCGGGCCCGGTGGCGGGGGCGCGGCGGTCGGCGAGCGCGTAGAGCTGGCCGAACACCAGGGTCAGTCCGATGCCGGCCAGCATGCCGTGCACCACCGACGCGGACATCGCCCGGAACCAGCGGCCGAGCCGCAGGGCGCCCATCGCCAGTTGGAGCAGGCCGGTGCCGAGTACCAGCAGGCCGAGCGCGCCGACGCCGAAGCGCTGGACGGCGTCGGCGACCAGGACGGTCAGTCCGGCGGCGGGCCCGCTGACCTGGAGGCTGCTGCCGGGCAGCAGACCGGCCACCAGGCCGCCGACGATGCCGGTGACCAGTCCGAGTTCGGCCGGGACGCCGGAGGCGACGGCCACGCCGACGCAGAGCGGGAGGGCGACCAGGAACACCACCAGCGAGGCCGGCAGGTCGTGGCGCCAGGGGACGGTGCGCAGGACGGCGGCCGGGGTGCGGGGCCGGCCCGCCGGGCCGTGCTTGCGGAGGCGGCCCGGCGGGCTGTCGCTCCGGTGGGGCGGCGGGTTCACCCGGTCACCGCCAGGGACCGGACAGGGGTGCAGCAGCGCATGGGGGCGTTCCTTCCGCGCGTCCGCCGCAGCGGGCGCGCCGTCGCAAGGGCGGGGAGCAGCAGGAGCGGGGAGCAGGACGAAGGGCGGGGAGCAGGAGCACGGAGGAGAGGACCGCGGAGGAGCGGCGACAGCGGTACGGCCGCGGGTCCGGGCGGACCAGAGCGCGGCGGCGGGTGTCGGGTCGGTGCGGTCAGGGGGAGCGTCCCTCGCTCGGGTGCGGCGGACCGGGCGCGCTGGTCCTGGACGGGGCCGCCGGCGGAGTTCCCCCGCTCCGCGGCGCTCCCAAACCCCCCTGCCGCGGCCTCAGTTGGACGTCACGGGCCCGGCGTGGCACCGACGGTACCCAGCCCGGCGGGACGGGCCCACCGCAGGCACCGTCCCTTCACCGCCACTGCACACCGGCCGCTCTTCCCGGTGCGGAGCGTCCGCTTCCCCGGGTACACCAGCGCGATCGCCGTCCTGGCGTGCGAATCCCCGCCGTCCGGCGCCCCGCCCCCGGCTTCCACGTTCTGTTGAAGTCCCCTTGACGCCCCGACGAGCCCCGCCCTACCGTGTTTCCACATACAGAAACCGTTCTTCCGTATGGTGGAATTCGAGAGATGAGCCCTCCGAGCCACTGCGGGCCGACGCAGGAGAGATCCGATGCCTCGTATGACAGCCGCCCGCGCGGCCGTGGAGATCCTCAAACTCGAAGGCGTTGAGGTCGCGTTCGGCGTGCCGGGCGCGGCCATCAACCCGTTCTACGCCGCGCTCAAGGCCGCCGGCGGGATCGGGCACACGCTGGCCCGGCACGTCGAGGGCGCCTCCCACATGGCCGAGGGCTACACCCGCGCCAGGGCCGGCAACATCGGGGTCTGCGTCGGCACCTCCGGCCCGGCCGGCACCGACATGATCACCGGCCTGTACTCGGCGATCGCCGACTCCGTCCCGATCCTCTGCATCACCGGCCAGGCGCCCGTCGCCCGGCTGCACAAGGAGGACTTCCAGGCCGTCGACATCGCCTCGATCGCGGGGCCCGTCACCAAGGCCGCCACCACCGTGCTGGAGGCCGGGCAGGTCCCCGGCGTGTTCCAGCAGGCCTTCCACCTGATGCGCTCCGGGCGCCCCGGCCCGGTCCTGATCGACCTGCCGATCGACGTCCAGCTGACCGAGATCGACTTCGACCCGGAGGCCTACCAGCCGCTGCCGGTCTACAAGCCGGCCGCCAACCGCGTCCAGATCGAGAAGGCGGTCGCGCTGCTCCAGCGGTCCGAGCGCCCGCTGATCGTCGCGGGCGGCGGCGTCATCAACGCCGACGCCGCCGAACTGCTGCGGGAGTTCGCCGAACTCACCGGCGTCCCGGTGGTCCCCACCCTGATGGGCTGGGGCGTCATCCCGGACGACCACGCGCTCAACGCCGGCCTGGTCGGCCTCCAGACCTCGCACCGCTACGGCAACGAGACCTTCCTCGCCTCCGACTTCGTCCTCGGCATCGGCAACCGCTGGGCCAACCGCCACACCGGCGGCCTGGACGTCTACACCGCGGGCCGCACCTTCGTCCACGTCGACGTCGAGCCCACCCAGCTCGGCCGGATCTTCGCCCCGGACCTCGGCATCGCCTCCGACGCCAAGGCCGCGCTGGAGCTGTTCGTCGAGGTGGCGCGCGAACTGCGGGACGCCGGCACGCTCAAGGACCGCACCGCCTGGGCCGCCGCCGCCCAGGAGCGCAGGGCCCGGCTCCAGCGCCGCACCCACTTCGACGACGTGCCGCTCAAGCCGCAGCGCGTGTACGAGGAGATGAACCGCGCGTTCGGCCCGGAGACCCGCTACGTCACCACCATCGGCCTGTCCCAGATCGCCGGCGCCCAGCTGCTGCACGTCTACCGGCCGCGGCACTGGATCAACTGCGGCCAGGCCGGGCCGCTCGGCTGGACCATCCCGGCCGCGCTGGGCGTCGCCACCGCCGACCCGGGGGGCCAGGTGGTCGCGCTCTCCGGCGACTACGACTTCCAGTTCATGATCGAGGAGCTGGCGGTCGGCGCCCAGCACCGCATCCCGTACGTCCACGTGCTGGTGAACAACTCCTACCTGGGCCTGATCCGCCAGGCGCAGCGCGCCTTCGACATCGACTACCAGGTCAACCTGGAGTTCGAGAACGTCAACGCGCCGGAGCTGGGCGGCTACGGCGTGGACCACGTCAAGGTCGTCGAGGGCCTGGGCTGCAAGGCGATCCGGGTCACCGAGCCGGAGGGCCTGCTGCCCGCCTTCGAGGAGGCCAGGAAGCTGGCCGCCGAGTTCCGCGTCCCGGTCGTGGTCGAGGCGATCCTGGAGCGGGTCACCAACATCGCGATGGCCGCCGCCGACATCGACAAGGTCAACGAGTTCGAGGAGCCGGCCACCCTCCCCGAGCACGCCCCGACGGCGATCAGGCCGCTGGCGCCGTAACGCGTCGCACGCACCGGTCGCGCACGCCGGTCGCACGCACCGGTCGCACGCACCGGCCGTACGCGCCGGGCGGGTGGGGCGGACGAGCCGCTCCGCACGCCCCCACCCGCCCCCGCGCCCGGAACATCGGCACGCCGACCGCAGTTGACCACCTGACGGCCGCTACCGTGGCCCACGAAGAGGCCCGGCCCGACGACTTCCCGAAAGGACCACCCCCGTGAGGCTGTACGACATCCCGCTGCGCACCCTCGACGGCGCGGCCACCTCGCTGGCCGACCACAAGGGCAAGGCGCTGCTGATCGTCAACGTCGCCTCCAAGTGCGGTCTGACCCCGCAGTACGAGGGCCTGGAGCGGCTCCAGCAGCGGTACGCCGGGCGCGGGTTCACCGTGCTGGGCTTCCCCTGCAACCAGTTCGCCGGACAGGAGCCCGGCAGCGCCGAGGAGATCCGCACCTTCTGCTCCACCACCTACGGCGTGACCTTCCCGCTGTTCGAGAAGATCGACGTCAACGGCGAGGACCGCCACCCGCTGTACGCCAAGCTGACCGAGGTCGCCGACGCCGAGGGCCAGGCCGGGGACATCGCCTGGAACTTCGAGAAGTTCCTGCTGTCCCCGGACGGCACCGTCGCCGCGCGCCTGCGCCCGCCCGTCGAGCCGGAGTCGCCGGAGCTGGTCGCCGCGCTCGAGGCCGTCCTGCCGGCCTGACCGCACGCACCACGAAGGCCCGGGGCCCGGCGGAACCCGAGGAGCGGCCCCGGGCCTTCGCCGTGCCCGCACGCACGCACGCCCGCCCGCCCGCAAGGAGATCGCGGGGTGTTGCGGACATGCTCAACGCGCCCTACCGTGTGCCCCCGTTGATCCATCGCGTACGGAGGGCTCACCCTGATGTTCCGTCAAGTCAGAACAGCGGCGAGGGCGCTGCTCGCGGCCGGCCTGCTCGTCACCGGCACGCTGGCCGGTGCCTCGCCGGCGGCGGCCGCCGCGGCGCCGACGGCCCTGACCGCGTCCGACTACACCCTCACCTCGGACTACCACCAGTACGACACGCTCAACTCGGCGCTCGCCACGACGCTGGGGACCTCCGCCGTGCACACGGTGATGGAGAACGCGAACCACGACCGGCAGGCGCTCCCCGCGTCCTTCTCCGTGGCCGGCCTGACCACCGGCTTCCGGTTCGACGACGGCGACAACTCCGACTGCCAGAGCTTCCCCCAGGGCATCACCACCAGCCGGGACGCCGTGGGGACCGCGAACAGCGGCAACTACGACGGCCACCAGCTCGTGCTGGTGAGCTGGTACACCAAGGACGGCTGCGGCGGCGCCCAGCAGCGCAGCCGGATCACCCTGGTCGACTGGGACGCCACCTACCCCAACACCTACCGCAAGATCCTCCTGGTGGAGCCGACCGGCACCGCGGCCGCGCCGGACTTCAAGGACGTCCCGATCCACGCCGGCGGCGTCTCCTGGTACGGCGACTACCTCTACGTCGCCGACACCGGCCGCGGCATGCGCGTCTTCGACATGCGCAAGATCCTCAACACCGACACCGGCGGCACCGCCGACCAGATCGGCCGCCAGTCCGGGCCCGTCTACTACGCCCACAACTACGCCTACGTGCTGCCCCAGATCGGCACGGTCACCGCGCAGACCGCCTCCGGATCCAAGCTGGTGTGGTCGTCGGTCTCCCTCGACCGGGTCAGCAAGTCGATCGTGATGACGGAGTACACCTGCCAGGCGGACTGCGTCGACTACCCGAACCGCCCGCCGAGGGCCGTCCGCTTCCCGTTCGCCTCCGGGGCGACGACGTTCGCCGCGACGACGACCGCCAGCCAGGCCCTCCAACTGCCCTGGTACAACCTCAACGGCGTGGCCTCCCACAACGGCCGGTGGTGGTTCAACTCCTCGGGGCAGAAGAAGCTCTACTACTGGACCCCGACCGCGGGCCCCTCGACCTTCGCCTGGGTGGGCGGCGGCGAGAGCCTCTCCTACTGGGAGGACGCCACCGACCCCGACCTGCTGTGGTCGCTGCAGGAGACCACGGGCGGACGCAACGTCTTCGCGGTCACCCAGTCCACCTACGGCGGCGGCTGAGCCCGGGCCCCGGGCCGGTGGGGACGCCTCGTCGCGGCGCCGTCGCGGCCCCGTGACGCACGGACCGGTCGACGACGGCGGCCCCGGGCGGGACCGTCGGCGACGGTCTGCCGGATGATGGGGAGCAGGGCACGGCAGCGGATGTGAGGGCGACGCGGTGACAGCAGGCGAATCCACGGGGTTGGAGTCGGGACGCCGGTCGGCGGACCGCGAGGGTCCGGAGACCGTCGTGGCCGCCGCCCGGCCCGGGGCGGGCACGGAGCCCCCGGGCAGGGGCGCGGGGCGTCGGCGTTCCCCGGTCCGGCGGCTGGCGGTCCTGGTGCTCGTCCTCGTCCTCCTGTGCCTCCCGCCCTGGTGGACGCTGTTCGCCTCCGGCGCCGACTGGCCGTTCCCGGTCTTCCTGGCCGGCACGGTCGTCCTCGCGGCCTGGCTGGTCTCCTTCCCCTTCCTGATGGTCGCGGGCCACGGGCGGCGGCGCAGCGACCGGGCCGCCCGCGTCGCGGACACCAGCCTCGGGGTGGTCTGGGTGCTGTTCACCTGGTCGGTGCTGGGCGGCTCGGTGGACCTGGTGCTGGCCGGGCTCGACGTCGGCGGCACCGACCGGGCCAGGGCCGTGGCCGTGGCCGTCGCCGTGGTCTCGGCCGGTCTGCTGGGCTGGGGGCACTACGAGGCGATGCGCGTGCCCCGGGTGAAGCGGGTGGACGTGCGCCTCCCGCGGCTCGGCGCCGGCCTGGACGGGACCAGGGTCGTGGTGCTGGCCGACACCCACTACGGGCCGATCGACCGGGCGGACTGGTCGGCGCGGGTCGCCGAGGCGGTCAACGCGCTCGACGCGGACGTCCTGGTCCACGCCGGCGACATCGCCGACGGCACCCCCGCCCAGCGCCGGGAGCAGTCCGCGCCGCTCGGGACGGTCCGCGCCCGGCTGGCCAAGGTCTACGTCACGGGGAACCACGAGTACGGCAGCGAGGCCCAGGGCTGGCTGGACCGGATGGCGGACCTGGGCTGGGAGCCGCTGCACAACCGCCACCTCGTGGTGGAGCACGGCGGGGACGCCCTCGTGCTCGCCGGCGTGGACGACGTGACCGCGGAGTCCTCCGGCCTGGCCGGACACCGCGCGAACCTGGTCGGCGCGCTGGCGGGGGCGGATCCGGCCCTGCCGGTCCTGCTCGTCGCCCACCAGCCCAAGTACGTCCCGCAGGCCGCTGCCGCCGGCATCGACCTGCAGGTCTCCGGGCACACCCACGGCGGCCAGATCTGGCCGTTCAACCTCCTCGTCCGGATCGACCAGCCGGTGGTGCACGGCCTGAGCCGGCACGGGGAGCGGACCCGGCTCTACACCAGCCGCGGCGCCGGCTTCTGGGGCCCGCCGTTCCGGGTCTTCGCGCCGAGCGAGATCACCCTGCTCACGCTGCGCTCGGGCGGTGCGTCGCCCGGCGCGTGACCGGCCGCTGAAAGGCTCGACCCGGGACTCATGGCAGCAACAGCCGTGTCCCCGGCGGCAGTTCGCCGTCCCGGGCGGCGTCGCGCAGGTGCGCCAGCAGGGTGTCCCGCAGCGCCTCCGCCGCGCGGGTGAGCGGCACCTCGTGGCCCTGCGCGACGGCGATGGTGCGGCCCAGGCCCGGCCCGGCGAAGGCGGTCACCGCGAGACCGGAGCGGGCCGCCACCATGCCGGGGACGACGGCGGGCCCGATCCCGGCCCGGACGAAGCCCAGCACCGCGTCCATCTCGCCGCCCTCCACCGCGAACTCCGGCTCGAACCCGGCCGCCCGGCAGGCCGCCAGGGTCGCCTCGCGGACGTCGTAGCCCTCCCGGAACATCACCAGCGGTCGGCCCTTCAGCTCCGTCACCCGGACCTTGCGCCGGCCCGGCCGCCCGGCCGCGACCAGCACCAGCTCCTCGTGCAGCAGTTCGGTGACCGCCAGCGCGGGCTCCTGCTCCCCGCTCGGCCGGGTGATGGTCAGCGCGAGGTCCAGCTCCCCCGCCGCCAGCCAGCCGACCAGATCGCGCGAGCCGCCCTCGCGGACCACCAGCGCCACCCCCGGGTAGCGGTCCCGGAAGACCCGCAGCACGTCCGGCACCAGGCTGGTGCACAGGCTCGGCGGTGCGCCCAGCCGGACCCGGCCGCGGCGCAGCTGCACCGTCTCCTGCACGGCCAGCCGGGCGCTCTCGGTGTCCGCGAGGATGCGCCGGGCCAGCGGCAGCAGGGCGTCACCGGCGTCCGTCAGCGCGATGTTGCCCCGGGTGCGGTGGAACAGCTCCGCGCCCAACTCCCGTTCCAGCGCCCGGATCTGTTGCGAGAGTGACGGCTGCGCGACGTGCGCCGCCTCGGCGGCCCGGGTGAAGTGCCGGGTCTCGGCGACGGCCAGGAAGTAGCGGAGTTGCTGGAGCTGCACAGGACCAGGATAGGCCGCAGCGATAGTCCACGCCTATCGTCACGAGCCGCATCATGTCTTGGACGTACCCTCGCCGCCGTCCCTACCGTTGCTGCCATGACAACCGCGACTCGGACGGCCCGGCATCCGTCCACCCTGGCGACCCTGTGGCGGTCGACCGTCGGCAAGAAGGCGGTCATGGCCGTCACCGGACTGGCCATGCTGCTGTACCTGGTCGCGCACATGCTGGGCAACCTCAAGGTGTTCTTCGGCCCGGACGACATCAACGGCTACGCGGCCTGGCTGCGCACCATCGGACAACCCTTCCTGGGCCACGAGTGGTTCCTGTGGATCGCCCGGGCGGGCCTGCTGGCCGCCGTGGTGCTGCACGGCGTCTCCGCGTACCAGCTCAGCCGCCGCGACCTCGCGGCCCGCCCGAGCCGGTACGTGCACAAGCGCCGCCGCGCGAGCTACGCGACGCGGACCATGCGCTGGGGCGGGGTGATCCTGGCGCTGTTCATCGTCTGGCACATCCTCGACCTCACCACGCTGACCGTGAACCCGGGCACCGATCACGGCCAGACGTACCAGAACATCGTGGCCTCCTTCGGCCGCTGGTACGTCGACGTGTTCTACGTCGTCGCGATGCTGGCCGTCGGCCTGCACATCCGGCACGGGTTCTGGAGCGCCGCGCAGACCCTCGGTGCCAACAACGCCCGCCGCGACCGGGCGCTCAAGCTGGTCGCGAACGGCCTGGCGCTGGTGCTGACCGCCGGCTTCCTGTCCGTCCCCGTGGCCGTGATGACCGGAGTCGTGAAGTGAGCACCGGTGACCGGGGTCGTGAAGTGAGCACCGGTGACCCGAGTAGTGACGTGAGCCCTGGTGACCGGAGCCGTGAAGTGAGCAGTGGTGACATGAGCTACCTGGAGTACACCCTCGGCGAGCCGGTCGCCGACGCCAAGGCCCCCGCCGGGCCGATCGAACAGCGCTGGGACCAGCGGAGGTTCGACGCCAAGCTGGTCAACCCGGCCAACCGGCGCAAGCACACCGTGATCGTCGTCGGCACCGGCCTGGCCGGCGGCGCGGCCGGCGCCACCCTGGCCGAACAGGGCTACCACGTGGTCCAGTTCTGCTTCCAGGACTCCCCCCGGCGCGCCCACTCGATCGCCGCCCAGGGCGGCATCAACGCGGCCAAGAACTACCGCAACGACGGTGACTCGGTCCGCCGGCTGTTCTACGACACCGTCAAGGGCGGCGACTTCCGGGCCCGCGAGTCCAACGTGCACCGGCTGGCCCAGGTGTCGGTGGAGATCATCGACCAGTGCGTGGCCCAGGGCGTGCCCTTCGCCCGCGAGTACGGCGGCCTGCTGGACACCCGGTCCTTCGGCGGCGTCCAGGTCTCCCGGACCTTCTACGCCCGCGGCCAGACCGGCCAGCAGCTGCTGCTCGGCGCCTACCAGGCGCTCTCCCGGCAGGTCGCCGCCGGGAACGTGGAGCTGCACCCGCGCACCGAGATGCTCGACCTGCTGGTGGTCGACGGCCGGGCCCGCGGCATCGTCGCCCGCGACCTCGTCACCGGCGAGGTCCGCTCCTACACCGCGGACGCCGTGGTGCTCGCCAGCGGCGGCTACGGCAACGTGTTCTACCTCTCCACCAACGCCAAGAACTCCAACGCCACCGCGATCTGGCGGGCGCACCGGCGCGGCGCGTACTTCGCCAACCCGTGCTTCACCCAGATCCACCCGACCTGCATCCCGCGCTCGGGCGACCACCAGTCCAAGCTCACCCTGATGAGCGAGTCGCTGCGAAACGACGGCCGGATCTGGGTGCCCAAGGCGAAGGGCGACGACCGGCCGCCCGGGCAGATCCCGGAGGAGGAGCGGGACTACTACCTGGAGCGGATCTACCCCTCCTTCGGCAACCTGGTGCCGCGCGACATCGCCTCCCGGGCCGCCAAGAACGTCTGCGACGAGGGCCGCGGCATCGGCCCCGGCGGCCAGGGCGTCTACCTGGACTTCGCCGACGCGATCCGCCGGCTGGGCCGGGACGCCGTCGAGGCCAAGTACGGCAACCTCTTCGAGATGTACGAGCGGATCACCGCCGAGGACCCGTACCGGGTGCCGATGCGGATCTACCCGGCGATCCACTACACGATGGGCGGGCTCTGGGTCGACTACGACCTGCAGACCACCGTCCCGGGCCTGTTCGCGATCGGGGAGGCCAACTTCTCCGACCACGGCGCCAACCGGCTCGGCGCCAGCGCCCTGATGCAGGGCCTGGCCGACGGCTACTTCGTGCTGCCGCCCACCATCAACGACTACCTGGCCCGCCACCCGCTGCCGGCCGTGCCCGCCGACCACCCGGTGCTCGCCGAGGTGGAGGCCGAGGTCGAGGACCGGCTCAACCTGATCCTCGCGGTGGACGGCGACCGCACCCCGGACTCCTTCCACCGCGAACTCGGCGAACTGCTCTGGGACGAGTGCGGGATGGCCCGCGACGAGGCCGGGCTGCGCCGGGCGCTGGAGCGGATCCCGCTGCTGCGCGAGGAGTTCTGGCGCCGGATCAAGGTGCCGGGCACCGGGCAGGAGCTCAACCAGTCGCTGGAGAAGGCCAACCGGCTGGTCGACTACTTCGAGCTGGCCGAGCTGATGTGCCTGGACGCGCTGCACCGCGCCGAGTCCTGCGGCGGCCACTTCCGCACCGAGAGCCAGACCCCCGACGGCGAGGCCGCCCGCCGCGACGAGGAGTTCTCCTACGCCGCCGCCTGGGAGTTCACCGGCACCGGCGAGGCACCCGTCCTCCACCGCGAGGAACTCGACTTCGAGTACGTCCACCCCACCCAGCGGAGCTACGCATGAACCTCACCCTGCGCATCTGGCGCCAGGCGGGCCCGGACGCACCCGGCTCGATGACCACCTACCGGGTCGACGGCATCAGCCCGGACATGTCCTTCCTGGAGATGCTGGACACCCTCAACGAGGAGCTGATCACCCGCGGCGACCAGCCGGTCGCCTTCGACCACGACTGCCGCGAGGGCATCTGCGGCGCCTGCGGCATGGTCATCAACGGCCAGGCGCACGGCCCCGAGCGCACCACCACCTGCCAGCTGCACATGCGGCACTTCCAGGACGGCGACACCATCGACGTCGAGCCCTGGCGGGCGGCGGCGTTCCCGGTGGTCAAGGACCTGGTGGTGGACCGCTCGGCCTTCGACCGGATCATCGGCTCCGGCGGCTACATCACCGCCCCCACCGGCAGCGCCCCCGAGGCGCACGCCACGCCCGTCCCCAAGGAGGCCGCCGACACCGCCTTCGAGCACGCCGAGTGCATCGGCTGCGGCGCCTGCGTGGCGGCCTGCCCGAACGGCTCGGCGATGCTCTTCACCTCCGCCAAGGTGGTGCACCTCAACGTGCTGCCGCAGGGCGCGCCGGAACGGGCCGCCCGGGTGCGGGACATGGTCTCGGCCATGGACGCCGAGGGCTTCGGCGGCTGCACCAACACCGGTGAGTGCGCCACCGCCTGCCCCAAGGGCATCCCGCTGCCCAGCATCGCGGCGATGAACCGGGAGTTCCTGCGGGCCGCCCGCGGCTGACGACTCCCCCGCTACGGTCGGCCCCTCGCTCTGGTGCTCAGGCGAGGGGCCGACGTTGTTTGTGCGACGGGCGTGCGCCGGCGGTTCGCGCTACCCGTACGGGTGGTGGATCGCCCGGGGCCGTGCTTCCTGACGAGGAATCGCGCTACGGTGGGTCCGCTACGGAAGGACGGCATATGCCCGAGGTTCAGTCCTGTTCCGCTTGCGGCGGGTCCGGGGGGACCCAGAAGACCGAGGCCACGGTCGAACTGGACGAGGAAGGAAGCATGGTGCCCAGCGTCCACACCTTCTGGTCGCCCTGCGGCCGGTGCCACGGATCCGGAACGGTGATCGTCGGATGAGGTTCGTCTTCGAATGCGTCGAGTGCGGTGGGCACTACCTGCCGCCCGAGGACATGGTGTACCCGGACGGACCGGCCTCGCCGGTCTGGTGCACCGCCTGCCAGAGCGCCAAGCGCGCGGCCGGCCTCCGGGAGGACCCGCTGCTGGCCCGGGTCGCGCTGGCCGCCGCCCGGGCCGCACTGGCCCGGCGGGCCGCGGAGGCGGCCGAGCAGCCGGCCCGCTCCGACGTCCGCCCGTCCCGCCCGCCGCGGTCCCGCCGGGCCCGCTCCGGCCCCGGCGTGCTGCGCGGCAGGCTGGGCTGACGGCCCGCGGGTCGGCGGGGCCGGGCTGACGGGTCGGCGCGGGGCCGGGGCCGGGGCATACGAACCGACGGTACGTCAGTTACCGGTCGCGCCAATGAACTTGTGCGGACCCTAGGCGTGCTGGCACATTGTCCTCCCTCGCACGACAGCCTTGGGGGACATGGCCATGCAGCCGACCGATCCTTCCGATTCGACCCGGGCCGGGCAGACCGGCTCCTTCCCGTTCGTTCCGCCGCCTCCGCCCGGCGGGCCGCCGACACCGGCCCCGTTCGGGCCGCCGCCGCCCACCGCCCCGCCGCCGGCCTTCGCGAGCGGCCCCGCCGGCGCCCCGACCACCACCCGCGTCGCGGTCACCAACCGCATCCTCTGGATCGGGCAGGCCGCGTACCCGCTGGCCAACGTGGCCCGGGTCGGCACCTCCCTGATCGTGCCCGGCCGGCGCCGCGCGCTCCTGCGGCTGCTCGCCTTCGCCTTCATCGTCTTCGTGCCCGTGTTCGTGATCTCGCAGGCCACCAGCGGATCGTCGGGCCTGTACAGCTCGTCCTCCGACTCCGGGACCGGCGCGATGGTCGTCGGCGCGGTGATCGTCGTGGCGATCTACTTCCTGATCTTCACCTGGCCGGTGCTGCGCCGGCCCGACCTGTACGTGCTGGCCGTGGACACGGCGGGCCCGCCGACCGCGGTGCTGGCCTGGCTCACCGCGCAGCCGGCGTTCGAGCTGCAAGCCACCATCACCCGCGCGATCGAGAACCCGCAGGCCGAGTTCCAGCAGATCGTCCAGACCATCAGCGTGGACCTGCGGCAGTACCAGTTCGGCGACAGCGTCAACATCTACGGCGGCCAGGGAAACACGGGAGTCAGCAAGTGAACGACGACGAGCGTCCGAACGTCCAGTACGGCGACCGGGTCACCATCCACGGCGGCAGCGGCAACGTCGGCATCCAGCACTACAACGGCCCGGCCGGCGACCAGGCCCTGCCGCCGGAGGTTGCCGCGCTGTTCGCCCGGCTCGCCGCCGTGGTCACCGAGCTGGCCCGGGACGGGCGGCTCCACGAGGCGGACCGGCAGAGCCTCGCCGAGGCCCTGCCGGTGCTGACCAGCCCCGCCGCCGAGGAGCCGAGGAGCCGGCGCAACACCCTGCTGCTGCTGGCCGGCCTGGCGCAGAGCGTCGGCGTGGCGGCCGCGCCCGCGCTGGGCCTGGCGAACCAGCGGCTGCCCCTGCTCCGCGGCTGACCGACCGGCCGGCGCCCGCTCGCGGGCGCCGGCCTACGCCGCGCCCCTCGCC
>NZ_JBHVET010000144.1:0-14157 GCF_042802135.1 Kitasatospora sp. NPDC057512 | reverse complement strand
GGTTCACAGCCGCCGGGCCCCGCCGTTGCGGGCGTGCCGGGGGTGTCAGGCGCTCGCGGTGTAGTCGTAGAAGCCCCGGCCGGACTTGCGGCCCAGCAGGCCCGCGTCGACCATCCGGGAGAGCAGCGGGGGAGCGGCGTACAGCGGCTCCTTGTACTCGTCGTACATCGACTCGGCGATCGAGACGATGGTGTCCAGGCCGATCAGGTCGCACAGCCGCAGCGGGCCCATCGGGTGGGCGCAGCCGGCCTCCATGCCCTTGTCGATGTCGGAGGCGGTGGCCACGCCCGTCTCGAACATCCGCACCGCGGACAGCAGGTACGGCACCAGCAGCGCGTTGACCACGAAGCCGGCCCGGTCGCGGGCGCGGATCGGCTCCTTGCCGAGCACCTGGGAGGCGAAGGCCTCGACCCGCTCGGTGGTGGTCGCCGAGGTGGTCAGGGTCGGGATGACCTCGACCAGCTTCTGCACCGGCGCCGGGTTGAAGAAGTGCAGGCCGATCACCTGCTCCGGGCGGGTGGTGGCGGCGGCCAGCTTCACGATCGGGATCGAGGAGGTGTTGGAGGCGAGGATCGCGTCGCGGCGCTCGACCACCCGGTCCAGGGTCTCGAAGATCCTGACCTTGACGTCCTCGCGCTCGGCGACGGCCTCGACCACCAGGTCGCGGTCGGCGAAGTCGGAGAGCTCGACGGTGAAGGACAGCCGGGCCAGCGCCTCGTCCCGCTGCTCGGGGCTCAGCTTGCCCCGCTTGACCGCCGTCTCCAGGGAGTTGGTCAGCCGGGTGCGGCCGAACTCCAGCGCCTCACCGCTGGCCTCCGACACCAGGACGTCCAGCCCGGCCCGGGCGAAGACCTCGGCGATGCCCGACCCCATCAGACCGCAGCCGATCACTCCGACGCGCGCGATGTCACTCACTCAGTTGCCCTTCGACGGTGCTGGGGGTCGCCCAGCTTCGGGTGGCCCAGCGAGCTGCTGGACGACGGGGCCGGTGTGCCGGAATGGGTGCACCGGTCACCGCCCCGACGACGTTACTACTCCGTACCGGCCGGTAGGTCACCCCCTCCCCGGCGTAGTGCCAGGGCCGGGTTTCACCCGAACGAGTGAGGCAGCGGCCCCGGACCCGTGTGCCCGGGGCCCGCTCCGCCCGGCTGCCGACAGAATGCCGCAGACGGGGGCCGGGGGCGGACCCGGACAGGGCCGGGGACGTGAAGGGAGTACGGGGTGTCGACGGGATCGCTCGCAGGACAGGTCGCCCTGATCACCGGCGCGGGCCGGGGCATCGGCCGGGAGCTCGCCATCGGCCTGGCCGCCGAGGGGATGTCCGTCGGCCTGGTCGGCCGCACCCACGAGACGCTGACCGACACGCTCAAGGAGTGCGTCAAGCGCGGCTCCCGGGGCGTCGCCGTGACCGCCGACGTCACCCGCCCCGGCTCGGTGCGCGAGGCGGTCCGGCTGGTCGAGCGCGACCTCGGGCCGATCGACCTGCTGGTCAACAACGCCGGCCTGGTCGACCGCGCCGAGGTGCCGATCTGGGAGACCGACGCGAACCAGTGGTGGCAGGTGATCGAGACCAACCTGCGCGGCCCCTACAACCTGCTGCGCTGCGTGCTCCCCGGCATGGTCGCCCGCCGGCGCGGCCGGGTGGTCAACCTCAACTCCGGCTTCGCGCTGCGCCCGGACGGCAACTACACCGCGTACGCCACGTCCAAGGGCGCGCTGCTCCAGCTCTCCGACAACATGGCGGACTCGCTCGCCCGCAACGGCATCGTCGTCCTCGACGTCAGCCCGGGCGCGGTGGCCACCGACATGACCGCCGGGATGCCGATGTTCAAGGAGACGACGACCTGGGGCTCCATCCCGTACATGGTCGCGGTCACCGTGGACGCCGCCCGCGGCCGCTTCGACGGACTGCACGGGCGGTTCATCCACGCGGGCCGGGACGACCTGGAGGAGCTGGTCAACCGGGCCGACGCGATCCGCGCCGCGGACGCCCGCACGCTGCGGCTGCGCCCGTACAAGGACGACGATCCGATGGTCTGACCCGGGGTGTTCCCCGGGGCCCGCCCGACCGGTCCCGGCCGCTCAGGCGCAGAGCTGGCTGGCGGTCACCGGCTTGAGCCCCGCCTTGGCCAGGCCGTCCAGGACGCCGGGCAGCGCGTCCACCGTGCACTGGTGCCCCATGTGCAGCGCCACCACCGAGCCGCCGCGCACCGAGTTCAGCACCCGGCGCTGCAGCTCGGCGGCCGAGGGGTCGTTGTAGTCGCGCGGGTCGACGTCGAAGGACAGCACGTGCTCGTACCCGACCGCCTTGGCCTGCTCGCGCACCATCGGCGTGGCGTACTGCGCGGCGGAGGGGCGGAACCAGCGGCCGATCGAGCCGGTGAGCCGCTGCAGGCGCTCCGCGCACTGGGCGATCTCGGCGCGCGCCTGGTCCGGTGTCATGGCGGAGATGTTGAGGTGGTTCTGGGTGTGGTTGCCCAGCTCGTGGCCGCCGTCCAGGATCCGCCGGGCCATCTGCGGCTGCTGGTCGAGCCAGCTGCCGACGACCATCACGGTCAGCTTGGCGCCGCGCTGCTCGGCGATCTCCAGCAGGGCGGTGGCCAGCTTCGGGTCGCCGCTGCCGTGGATGGTGAGCGCCACGTTCTTCCCGGTGCGCGGCCCGTACGCGACCTCGACCGGGGTGCCGGGCGCGAGCGGTGGCAGCGCGGGCGGGGCAGGCGGGGCGCTGGGCCGGGCGGCGGCCGCGGCGGCGGTCGGCTCGGCGTCGGGCCGGGGCTCCGCCGGGGCGGTGGGCTCGGGGGAGGCCGGGCCCTCGCCGCCGTTCCAGGCCGGGTCCGTGGTGTGCTGCGGGTCCACCGTGCCGGGGTGTGCGGCGAGCGCCCCCGGGTCGGCCCGGCGGAGCGTGCCGGTGCCGCAGGCGGCGAGCAGCCCCCCGGTGGCGGCGAGGGCGGCGAGGCGGGCGGTGGTGCGCAGCACGCTGCGGCGGTCGGCAGTCATCGGCAGCCAGCATAGAGAGGACGGCTACGGCGGGCGATCCGGACCGAGCGCCCGGACCCTTCTTGACGTGCACACACTCCGTCACCCGGTGTTGCGTAAACCTGAACTCCCGCTGTTTCCACGGCGTGTCCTTGGATACGATCACCGCGCACCGCGTGTGGACGGGCGGTAGCCGAACTCTTCCGGCATGGCGCATTGGGGGCGGACAGGATGTACGAGGACAGCGCGGCGACCGGCCGGAGCACGGACACCGAGTGGGACTGGGGCAGGACCGGCGACTGGCAGCCGCCGAGCGAGCTGGACACCGGCGTCCCGCACACCGCCCGGATGTACGACTACTACCTCGGCGGCAAGGACAACTTCGAGGCCGACCGCAAGGCCGCCCAGGCCGCGATAGCCGCCTACCCCGCGCTGCCGCTGCTGGCCCGCACCAACCGGCAGTTCCTCGGCCGCGCGGTGGAGTACGTGGCCGGCCGGGGCGTGCGCCAGTTCGTCGACATCGGCACCGGCATCCCGGCGGTCGGCTCCACCAGCGAGGTCGCCCGGCGGGTCGCCCCGGACGCCCGGGTGGTGTACGTGGACAACGACCCGATCGTCGCCACCCACGCCCGCGCCCTGCTGGCCGGCCACCCCGCCGGGCACACCTCGGTGATCGAGGCCGACCTGCGCGACCCGGCCACGATCCTCGGCCACCCCGGGCTGGCCGCGGCCGTCGACCTCTCCCAGCCGGTCGCGCTGATGCTGGTCGCCGTCCTGCACTTCATCCGCGACGAGGAGGGCGCCCAGCAGATCGTCCGCACCCTGCGCGACGCGCTCGCCCCCGGCAGCGCGCTGATCCTCTCCCACGGCAGCCCCGACTTCGCCTCCCGCGAGAGCGCCGCGGAGGGCACCCGCATCTACCGCAGCGCCAGCGCCCCGCTCGTGCTGCGCCCGCGCTCCGGCGTCGAGCCCTTCTTCGGCGACTTCGACTTCGTCGGCCCCGGGCTCGTCCAGCTCCCGCTCTGGCGCCCCGCCGCGGGCCACGTGCCCACCTCCGAACTCCCCGAGGGCTGGCAGGACGTCTCGGCGTACGCCGGCGTCGCCTTCAAGCGGTAGCCGGCCGTCCGCTTCGAACGCCCGGTCCCGGCGCCTCCCTCCTACGCCGGGACCGGACCGTCGAAGGCTACGGAACCCCACTGACAACCCCTCACCCCCGCGGCTACCCTGCGGCGTGACCACCACCGCCCTGCCGCCGCTGCCCACCGACGTCGCCGAACTGCTGCGGGCCGTCGACGCCCCGCCCCGCCTGGTCGCCCACCTCGCGCTGGTGCACCGGGTCGCCGAGGAGATCGCCGGGTTCTGCGCCCGCGAAGGCCTGGCCTTCGACCGCGCGGCCGTCCTCTACGGCGCCGCCACCCACGACATCGGCAAGACCGTCCACCCCGAGGAGCTCTCCGCCCCCGGCTCCCGGCACGAGCCCGCCGGTCACGCCCTGCTGCTCGCCCACGGCGTCCCCGAGCACCTCGCCCGCTTCGCCCGCACCCACGCGAGCTGGGACCGGCCCGGCACCACCGTCGAGGAGCTGCTGGTCAGCCTGGCCGACAAGGCCTGGAAGAACAAGCGGGTCCAGGACCTGGAGGACCTGGTCGTCGACCGCCTCGCCGCCGCCGGCGGGAAGGAGCGCTGGGAGGCCTTCCTCGCCCTGGACGACCTGCTCACCCGGATCGGCGAGGACGCCCCGCGCCGGCTCGCCGTCCAGGCCGCCCACCCGGTACGGACCGGGTGAAAACGGCGCGACAGGCCAGGCCGGCCGGTGTTAGCGTCCGCGGCATGGAACCCCTGAGCGAGAACGAGATCCGCGCGTCCTTCGTCAACTGCTCCAAGGGCGAGGCCCGTCGGCTCCACCTGCCCCGGGGCCTGGCCGAACTGCCCTGGGAGCACCTGGACTTCCTCGGCTGGCGGGACCAGGGCGCGCCCGACCGGGCGTACCTGGTGGCGCCGTACGAGGGCGAGCCGGTCGGCGTGACGCTGCGCTCGCCGGTGATCCGGCGCAGCCTGACCAAGACCAACGTGTGCTCGCTGTGCATCACCGCGCACGCCGGGTCGGGGGTCGCGCTGCTCGCCGCCCGCCGGGCCGGGGCGGCCGGGCGCGAGGGCAACACGGTCGGCACGTACATCTGCGCCGACCTGGCCTGCTCGCTCTACGTACGCGGGCTGAAGAAGTCCACGCTGGTCACCCGGCCCGACGAGTCGCTGCCGCTGGAGCTGCAGATCGACCGCACGGTGGGCAACCTCGGCGGCTTCCTCGCCAAGGTGCTCGCCACCGCCGCCGTCGCGTAGCGGTTCCGCGCCCGTCAGTGCCCGCGCAGCTGGTCCAGGTCGCGGCGCTCCCGCTTGGTCGGCCGCCCGGCCCCGCGGTCCCGGGTCCCGGCCGCCGCTACGACCTCGCGCGGCGGCCGCGGCGGGCTGTTGTCGACCAGGCACTCCGCCGCGACGACGGCGCCGACCCGCTTGCGGATCAGCCTGCTCACCACCACGACCCGTTCGTGGCCCTCCTCGCGGAGCCGCACCTCGTCCCCGGGCTTCAGCGTCTGGGCGGGCTTGGCCCGCTCGCCGTTCACCCGGACGTGCCCGGCCCGGCAGGCGGCCGCCGCCAGCGCCCGCGTCTTGACCAGCCGGACCGACCAGATCCAGCTGTCCACCCGCACGCTTCCCTCGTGTTCAGCCATCCTGGGAGCCTACCCAAGGACCGCCTGCCCACCCGACCTCCCGGCCGCGGCCGGCGCCTCCTGGATCGCCCAGCCGTTCCCGTCGGGGTCGTTGAAGAACAGGAAGTTGTTCCACGCCTCGCCGTGCCCGTCCACCCGGGCCCCGGCCACGAAGTGCTGGACCGGGCTGACCTGCACGCCGCGGGCCACCAGTTCGGCGTGGGCCCTCTCGATGTCCGGCACCACCAGCTGGAGGCCCTTGACCGATCCGGGCGCGGAGTTGATCATCCCCTGGCTCACCACGATCGAGCAGGCCGAACCGGGGGGCGTCAACTGGACCACCCGGGCCCCGCCCCGCAGCCGGGTGTCATGGTCGACGGTGAACCCGGCCTGCTCCTCGTAGAAGAGCTTCGAGCGGTCCACGTCGGAGACCGGGACCACGACGATTTCGAGTTTCCACTCCATCGCCCTCACCTCTCTCGGCCGGGCCCTTCCAGTATCCGTCCGTAACCGCCCCCGGGACCGTCGGATAGCCTGAGAACACGATGAATCCCCAGACCACGCCCGCCGCGACCCCGCCGGAAACCTCCTTCACCACCCCGTGGGGCGCCTTCGCGCTCACCCGCTTCCCCGAGGACCCGCGCGAGCGGCTGCGGGCCTGGGACGCCGCCGACGAGTACCTGCTGCGCCACCTCGCGGGCGAGGCCGACAGCGCCGCCGGCGCCGCGACGGAGCGGGCCGGCCGGACGGTCGCCGTCCGCGGCGCCCGCTGGGGCGCGCTGACCACCGCCCTGGCCGAGTACCGGCCGGTCCAGATCACCGACTCCCACCTCGGCCGGCAGGCCACCCTGGCCAACCTGGCCCGGGCCGGCGCCGCCGTCGACGAGGCCCGGCTGCTCACCACCCGTGACGCCCCGCCGGAGCGGATCGACGTGCTGCTGGTGCGCGTGCCCAAGAGCCTGGCCCTGCTGGAGGACCAGCTGCACCGGCTCGCCCCCGCCGTCCACGAGGGCACCGTGGTGATCGGCGCGGGCATGGTCACCGAGATCCACACCTCCACGCTCCGGCTCTTCGAGCGGATCCTCGGCCCGACCCGCACCTCGCTGGCCGCCCGCAAAGCCCGGCTGATCCTCTGCACCCCGGACCGGGCGCTGGACCCCGGCCCCAACCCGTGGCCGCACCGCTACGCGCTGCCCCCGGACATCGGCCCCGCCTCCGGCCGTACCGTCGTCAACCACGCGGGCACCTTCTGCGCCGACCGGCTCGACATCGGCACCCGCTTCCTCCTCGCCCACCTGCCCGTCCCCGCCCCCGGCGCCCGGGTGGTGGACCTCGGCTGCGGCAACGGCGTGGTCGGTACGGCCGCCGCGCTGGCCGGGCCCGGGGCGGAGCTGGTGTTCGTGGACGAGTCGCACCAGGCGGTGGCCTCCGCCGAGGAGACCTTCCGCACCAACCTGGGCCCGGACGCCCCGGCCGAGTTCCTGGCCGCCGACGCCCTGGCCCGGGACGTGGTCGCCGCGGGTTCGGTGGACCTGGTGCTCAACAACCCGCCGTTCCACTCCCACCAGGCCACCACCGACGCCACCGCCTGGCGGATGTTCACCGGCGCCAAGCGGGCGCTGCGCCCCGGGGGCGAGCTCTGGGTGGTCGGCAACCGCCACCTCGGCTACCACGTCAAGCTGCGCCGCCTCTTCGGCAACTGCCAACTCGTCGCCGGGAACCCCAAGTTCGTGGTGCTGCGGGCCGTCAAGCGCTGACCCGGGCGCCCCGTCCCGGCGGGGAGCCGGCGCATCCTCCTTGCATGAATTTTCCGTCGCGCGTATATTCATGCCAAGACTAAGGAGGAACGCCATGGCATTGCGAGTCGCCGTCGCCGGCGCGAGCGGTTACGCGGGCGGCGAGGTGCTGCGCCTGCTGCTCGGCCACCCGGAGATGGAGATCGGGGCGCTGACCGGCGGCTCGAACGCGGGCACCAGGCTGGGCCTGCTCCAGCCGCACCTCCGCCCGCTCGCCGACCGCGTCCTCGAAGCCACCACCCCCGAGGTGCTGGCCGACCACGACGTGGTGTTCCTGGCCCTGCCGCACGGTCAGTCCGCCGCCGTCGCCGAGGAGCTCGGCCCGAACGTCCTGGTGATCGACTGCGGCGCCGACTTCCGACTCAAGGCCGCCGCCGACTGGGAGCAGTTCTACGGCACCGCGCACGCCGGCACCTGGCCCTACGGCCTGCCCGAACTCCCCGGCCACCGCGCCGCGTTGAAGGGCAGCAACCGGATCGCCGTGCCCGGCTGCTACCCGACGGCCGTCTCCCTGGCGCTGTTCCCCGCCTACGCCGCGCAGCTCGCCGAGCCGGAGGCCGTGGTGGTCGCCGCCTCCGGCACCTCCGGTGCCGGCAAGGCCGCCAAGCCGCACCTGCTGGGCAGCGAGGTGATGGGCAGCGTCAGCCCGTACGGCGTCGGCGGCGTCCACCGGCACACCCCGGAGATGGCGCAGAACCTCTCCCCGGTCGCGGGCGAGCCGGTCACCGTCTCCTTCACCCCCACCCTCGTCCCGATGCCGCGCGGCATCCTCGCCACCTGCTCGGCCAAGGCCAGGCCCGGGGTGACGGCCCGGAGCCTGCGCGCCGCCTACACCGAGGCGTTCGCGGACGAGCCCTTCGTCCACCTGCTGCCCGAGGGGCAGTGGCCGCAGACCAGCAGCGTCTACGGCGCCAACACCGCCCTGGTCCAGGTCGCCCTGGACGCCGCCGCCGGGCGGATCATCGCGATCAGCGCGATCGACAACCTGGTCAAGGGCACCGCCGGCGGCGCGGTGCAGAGCATGAACATCGCCCTGGGCCTGCCCGAGGAGCTCGGCCTGCCCGTGAACGGAGTCGCACCGTGAGCAAGAGCACCAACGTCGGAGTGACCGCCGCCAAGGGCTTCCGGGCCGCCGGCGTGACCGCCGGCATCAAGGCCTCCGGCACCCCCGACCTCGCCCTGGTGGTCAACGACGGCCCCTCGCTCGCCGCGGCCCGCGTCTTCACCGCCAACCGGGTCAAGGCCGCGCCGGTGCTCTGGTCCGAGCAGGTCCTCAAGGGCGGCCGGGTATCCGCCGTCGTCCTCAACTCCGGTGGCGCCAACGCCTGCACCGGCCCGCTCGGCTTCCAGGACACCCACGCCACCGCGGAGAAGGTCGCCGCGGAGCTGGGCCTCAACGCGGGCGAGGTCGCCGTCGCCTCCACCGGCCTGATCGGCGTCCGGCTGCCGATGGACCTCCTGCTGCCCGGCGTCGCCCTGGCCGCCGGCGCGCTCGGCGAGGACGGCGGCGAGGCCGCCGCGATCGCCATCAAGACCACCGACACCGTGCACAAGACCGCCCAGTACACCAGCCCGGCCGGCTGGACGGTCGGCGGCATGGCCAAGGGCGCGGGCATGCTCGCCCCGAGCCTCGCCACCATGCTGGTCGTCCTCACCACCGACGCCGACCTGGACAGCGCCGCCCTGGACGCCGCGCTGCGCGGCGCCACCCGCACCACCTTCGACCGGATCGACTCCGACGGCTGCATGTCGACCAACGACACCGTGCTGCTGCTCGCCTCCGCCGCCTCCGGCACCGTCCCGGACCGGGCCGAGTTCGCCGAGGCCGTCCGCACGGTCAGCGCCGACCTGGCCCGCCAGCTGATCGGCGACGCCGAGGGCGCGAGCAAGGAGATCCGGATCGACGTCACCGGCGCCGCCACCGAGGACGAGGCGGTCGAGGTCGCCCGGACGATCAGCCGCAACAACCTGCTCAAGTGCGCCATCCACGGCGAGGACCCCAACTGGGGCCGGGTGCTGGCCGCGATCGGCACCACCTCCGCCGCCTTCGACCCGGACGGGCTGGACGTCGCCATCAACGGCGTCTGGGTCTGCAAGTCCGGCGGCGTCGGCGAGGACCGCGACCTGGTGGACATGAAGGGCCGCGAGGTCGTCATCACCGCGAACCTCAACGCCGGTACGGCGGACGCCACGCTGTGGACCAACGACCTGACGGCCGACTACGTCCACGAGAACAGCGCCTACTCGACCTGATCCGCGCCGCTCCACCCGAGCCCGCCTGATCCGCGACATCCTCCCCCAGCCCGCGGCCGGGGGGGACCCCCATCGACGAGGGAAACCCGTGCAGATCGCACCCAAGGGCGAACAGGCCCGCAACAACACCGCGTTGCCCAAGGCCATGACGCTGATCGAGGCGCTGCCGTGGCTGGAGCGCTTCCACGGCAAGACCGTCGTGATCAAGTTCGGCGGCAACGCCATGGTGGACGACAGCCTCAAGTCCGCCTTCGCCCAGGACGTCGTCTTCCTGCGCTACGCCGGCCTGCACCCCGTCGTGGTGCACGGCGGCGGCCCCCAGATCAGCGCCCAACTCGACCGGCTGGGCCTGGAGTCGAGCTTCACCAACGGCCTGCGGGTCACCACCCCGGAGACCATGGACGTGGTCCGGATGGTGCTGGCCGGCCAGGTGCAGCGCGAGCTGGTCGGCCTGCTCAACGAGCACGGCCCGTTCGCGGTCGGCATGACCGGCGAGGACGCCCACACCATGACGGCGGTCAAGCGCTACGCCGTGGTGGACGGCGAGCAGGTCGACATCGGCCTGGTCGGCGACATCGTCAACATCGAGGCCGGCGCCGTGAAGGCGATGATCGCCGACGGCCGCATCCCGGTCATCTCCTCGATCGCCCGCGGCACCGACGGCCACGTCTACAACATCAACGCCGACACCGCCGCCTCCGCCCTCGCGGTCGCGCTCGGCGCCGAGATGCTCGTCGTCCTCACCGACGTCGAGGGCCTCTACAAGGACTGGCCGGAGTCCGACGACGTGATCAGCCAGCTCAGCGCGAGCGAGCTGGAGGAGCTGCTGCCCGACCTGGCCAGCGGCATGCTCCCCAAGATGGAGGGCTGCCTGCGGGCCGTCCGCTCCGGCGTGGGCACCGCCCGCGTCCTGGACGGTCGGGTCCAGCACAGCCTGCTGCTGGAGATCTTCACCGACGAGGGCATCGGCACGATGGTCGTGCCGGACGACGAAACGACCGTGACCGGGGGACTGGCATGAGCGGCACGACTGGCACCGACAGCACGACCGGCGCGACGCGTACGACGGGTACGACCCGCAACGAGCAGCTCGCCGAGCGCTGGCAGCACTCCTTCACCGACAACTACGGCACCCCCCGCATCCCGCTGGTGCGCGGCGAGGGCAGCAAGCTGTGGGACGCCGACGGCAAGGAGTACACCGACCTGCTCGGCGGCATCGCCGTCAACGCCCTCGGTACCGCCCACCCGGCCGTCGTCGAGGCGGTGAGCCGGCAGATCGCCACCCTGGGCCACGTCTCCAACCTCTTCATGGCCGAGCCCACCATCGCGCTCGCCGAGCGGCTGCTGGAGCTGGACGGCCGCCCGGGCGGCCGGGTGTTCTTCTGCAACTCCGGCGCCGAGGCCAACGAGGCCGCCTTCAAGATCAGCCGGCGGACCGGCCGCACCCACCTGGTCGCCCTCCAGGGCGCCTTCCACGGCCGCACCATGGGCGCGCTCGCGCTCACCGGCCAGCCCGCCAAGCAGGACCCGTTCCGCCCGCTGCCCGGCGACGTCACCCACGTCCCGTTCGGCGACGTCGAGGCGCTGCGCGCGGCCGTCACCACCGAGACCGCCGCGGTCTTCCTGGAGCCCGTCCAGGGCGAGAACGGCGCGATCCCGCTGCCCGAGGGATACCTGAAGGCTGCCCGCGAGATCACCCGGGCCACCGGCACCCTGCTGGTCCTGGACGAGATCCAGACCGGCGTCGGCCGCACCGGCCACTGGTTCGCCCACCAGGCGGACGAGGGCGTGGAGCCGGACGTGGTCACCCTGGCCAAGGCGCTCGGCGGCGGCCTGCCGATGGGCGCGGTGCTCGCCTTCGGGCCGGCCGCCGAGCTGCTCACCCCCGGCCAGCACGGCACCACCTTCGGCGGCAACCCGGTGGCCGCCGCGGCCGGGCTCGCGGTGCTGGACACCATCGAGTCCGAGGGCCTGCTGGAGCACGTCCGCAAGCTCGGCGAGCGGCTGCGGCAGGGCGTCGAGGCGCTCGGCGACCCGCTGGTCTCGCACGTGCGCGGGGCGGGCCTGCTGCTCGGCATCGTGCTCACCGAGCCGGTTTCGGCGCGGGTCCAGGCCGCCGCGCAGGAGGCGGGCTTCCTGGTCAACGCGGCCGTCCCGGACGCCGTCCGGCTGGCCCCGCCGCTGGTGCTGACCGAGCAGGAGGCGGACGCGTTCCTGGCCGCGCTGCCGGGCATCCTCCGGACGGTGCGCGAGGGCGCCCCGGCCGATGCGAACTGACCGTCGTCCGGGAGAATAATCACATGACCGCTTCCCACTCCGGCCCGTCCGCCGCCGGCCCGACGCCGCAGGTCCCGCAGACCCGCACCGCGCGCCACCGGCGGATCGTGGACCTGCTCACCCGCCAGCCCGTGCGTTCGCAGAGCCAGCTCGCCAAGCTGCTCGCCGACGACGGACTCGTGGTCACCCAGGCCACCCTCTCCCGGGACCTGGACGAGCTGGGCGCGGTCAAGATCCGCAACCGGGACGGCGCGCTGATCTACGCCGTCCCGGCCGAGGGCGGCGACCGCACGCCGCGCGCGCCGATGGGGGAGTCGGCCAGCGAGGGCCGGATGGCCCGGCTGGCCGGCGAGCTCATGGTCTCCGCGACGGCCTCCGGCAACCTGGTGGTGCTGCGCACCCCGCCGGGCGCCGCCCAGTTCCTGGCCTCGGCGATCGACCAGGCCGAGGTGTTCGAGATCATCGGCACCATCGCCGGCGACGACACCGTCCTGCTGATCAGCCGGGACCCGGCCGGCGGCCAGGCGCTCGCCGACCACCTCATGCAACTCGCCCAGGCGAAGGCGCAGTAGCACCTCGAACGCACGAACCCCGGCCGACGGAGACCGTCCGGCCGGGGTTTTGTGTTTCATACGGCATCGTGCATACTTATGCCACCCACTGCACATGCATGAAGGAGCCACCGCGATGACCGCCGAGCAGTCCTCCGACGTCCGCCTCTGGGGTGCGCGCTTCGCCGACGGCCCGTCCGAGGCGCTGGCCAGGCTCTCGGCCTCGGTCCACTTCGACTGGCGCCTCGCGCCGTACGACATCGCCGGCTCCAAGGCCCACGCCCGGGTCCTGCACAAGGCCGGCCTGCTCTCCGACGAGGAACTGGCCGGCATGCTGGCCGGCCTGGACCAGCTGCTCGCCGACGTCGAGGCGGGCACCTTCACCGGCACCGTCGCCGACGAGGACGTGCACACCGCCCTGGAGCGCGGCCTGCTGGAGCGCCTCGGCGCCGACCTCGGCGGCAAGCTGCGGGCCGGGCGCTCGCGCAACGACCAGATCGCCACCCTGTTCCGGATGTACCTGCGGGACCACGCGAAGACCATCGGCGGCCTGCTGCTCGACCTCCAGCAGGCGCTGGTCGGCCTCGCCGAGGCGCACCCGGACACCGCGATGCCCGGCCGCACCCACCTCCAGCACGCCCAGCCGGTGCTCTTCGCCCACCACGTCCTCGCGCACGTGCAGGCCCTCGGCCGGGACGCCGAGCGGCTGCGCCAGTGGGACGCCCGCACCGCCGTCTCGCCGTACGGCTCCGGCGCGCTGGCCGGCTCCTCGCTCGGCCTCGACCCGCAGGCCGTCGCCGCCGACCTCGGCTTCGAGGGCGGCTCGGTCGGCAACTCCATCGACGGCACCGCCTCGCGCGACTTCGTCGCCGAGTTCGCCTTCGTGACCGCGATGATCGGCATCAACCTCTCCCGGATCGCGGAGGAGGTGATCATCTGGAACACCAAGGAGTTCGGCTTCATCACGCTGCACGACGCCTTCTCCACCGGCTCCTCGATCATGCCGCAGAAGAAGAACCCGGACATCGCCGAGCTCGCCCGCGGCAAGTCCGGCCGGCTGATCGGCAACCTGACCGGCCTGCTGGCCACCCTCAAGGCGCTGCCGCTCGCCTACAACCGGGACCTCCAGGAGGACAAGGAGCCGGTCTTCGACTCCTGCGACACGCTGGAGGTGCTGCTGCCCGCGTTCACCGGGATGATGGCCACCCTCACCGTGCACCGGGGGCGGCTGGAGGAGCTGGCCCCGGCCGGCTTCTCGCTCGCCACCGACATCGCCGAGTGGCTGGTCAAGCAGGGCGTGCCGTTCCGGGTCGCGCACGAGGTGGCCGGCGCCTGCGTCAAGGTCTGCGAGGCCGAGGGCATCGAGCTGTCCGACCTGACGGACGAGCAGTTCGCCGCGATCTCCGGGCACCTGACGCCCGAGGTGCGCTCGGTGCTCAGCGTCCACGGCGCCATCGCCTCCCGCGACGGGCGCGGCGGAACGGCCCCCTCGGCCGTCGCGGTCCAGCTCGCCGAGGTGAAGGCGGACCTGGCGCGGCAGCAGGAGTGGGCGCGGGGCTGATCCCCGACGACGGGGCCGGTTCCCGACGACGGGGC
>NZ_JBHVET010000143.1:0-14161 GCF_042802135.1 Kitasatospora sp. NPDC057512 | reverse complement strand
GCGGATGGGCGAGGCCGCCCGCGGCTTCGCCGAGCGCGCCGCCGGGAAGCAACTCGGCTGCGCGGGCGGCGCCGAGCGGCTCGACGTGAGGTGAGCCGCCCGGCGCCGGGCCCCCTTCGACCACCGTGACGACGACGGGTGCCACCCCCGGAGGGGCGACACCCGTCGGTCCGTCAGGTCGGGCGGGGCGGGCGGCGGATCAGGGGCGGCCCGCCGCCGTCCGCGCGGCCACGACCGGCAGCCGCAGCGGGTTCGCCTCCGGCGACGCGACCATCCCGGGTGCCGCGGCGGACGGCGCGACGGCGGCCGACCTGGCGGTGGCGGCGGCCGACTTCGCGCCGACGCCCGTGGTGTAGTACCCGAACATGTCGACCACCAGGTCGGTGCTGCCGACGTGGTTGAAGAAGTCCACGTACCCGTTGGCCCCGACCGAGGCGTTGACCATGTTGGGGATGGTCTGGCCCGCGGTGAAGTTCAGGTTCGAGGCGTCCGGCAGCCCGGCACCGGTCGGGGCCGAGTCCGCCGGCCCGCCGTCCGGGTAGACGGTGACGAAGCTGTCCGCGGTCGGGTTGGTGACCGTCACGTTGAGCAGCAGCGAGCCGATGCCCCAGTCGCGCGGCTTCAGGCCCCAGCCGAGCAGGGAGCTGCCGCCGGGGACCGGGCCACCGCCCTGGCGGCTGTCGTACTGCCGCACGGGGGTGCCGGTGACCAGCACGCCGTCGGTGGTCTGGCCGCTGTCGTCCGGGACGAAGTAGCCCGAGGTGTCGACCACGATGTCGACCGGCGCGAAGGCCGAGCTGAAGACGTCCACCAGGCAGCCGTCGCCGAGCCGGGCGACCGCCATGTTGGAGATCGTCTGCCCGGGCGTGAAGTTGAGGGTCGACGCGTTCGGCAGCGCCTGGCCGTGCGGGTAGACCGTCAGGAAACCGACGTCCTTGGGGTCGGTGACGGTCACGTTGAGCGCGGCCGCCGTCGCGTCGTACGGGATCCGGGCCTGGTCGCACAGGTTCACCGTGACCGTGCCGCGGGACGGCACGTGGGTGGGCCGGGTGTCCAGCACCCGCTTGGGGGTGAAGCCGGTGTAGACGGCGCCCGTGGTGTCCGGGACGTAGTAGCCGGTGACGTCGGCGATCAGGTCGAGGTCCCCGTCCGAGCCGTTGAGCAGCTCGACGGCGCCGCCGGCACCGAGCTGGACCGTCACCGCGTTGGGGACGGTCTGCCCCGCGGTGTGGTTCAGGTTGGAGGTGACGGGGGCGGACCCGCCGGCCGGGTAGACGGTGACGAACCCGGTGTCCTTGGCGTTGGTCGCGGTGACGTTCATGACCACGGCGACGGCGTCGGCCGGGATGCCCGCGGTGCCCGCGACCTTCAGCGAGGTGACGCCGCGGCCCCGGAGCGTACCGGTGGTCCGGGTGTCCAGCAGGCGCTGCGGCGCCATCGCCACGTAGGTGCCCGCGCTGCCCACCGAGATGTCCAGCGGCTTGGCCAGCGGGGTGCCGACCGCGCCGTAGCTGTGGGTGCCGTTCGCGTCGGTGACGGCGATCTCCAGCGCGTACAGGCCGGGCTGGCAGCCCGTCGGCTTCGAGCCGTCCGGGGTCGTCCCGGCCGCGGCGAACGGCAGGTACAGCGAGACGTTCGTCGTGAGGGTGCCCGGCGGGACGGTGGTCGAGGCCGTCGGCGCGCAGCCCGGGGCGACCGGGCCGTGGGCGGTCACCGCGACCTGGGAGATCGGGATCGTGTCGGACACCGGGAAGGAGACCGGCGCGGTGCCCCCGTCGGGCGACAGCCGGGGCTGGAAGGATACGTCACCGATCGTCAGGGCGGTGGCCGGGGTCTGCAGCGGGGTGATGACCAGCCCGGCCGGGGCCTTCGCCTCGAAGTTCCGCTGGCTGTCGTCGGTCACCCGGACGGAGGTGACCACGCACGGGGTGGTGGCGCTGGTCGGCACCGTGATCTTCATGGTGACCGTGTCGCCCGACCAGGAGAGGTCGCCGACGTTGCCCCAGCAGTCCCCGGTCAGCTCGGGGCCGACCTGGGTGATCCGGCCGGCGGTGTCGGTGGCCTTCATCGACATCGTCACGGTCTGGGCCTGGGCGCGGTTGTCCGCCGTGGTCGCGCCCAGCGTGAACCCGGAGGCCTGGACCGGGTTGGCGCCGGCCGTCAGCTCCACCGACGGCACCTTCAGCTGGGTGCCGATGGCGGCCGTCACCGCCTGCCGGTACACCGAGCCGTCGGGCTGGGCCAGCTCCACCTGGGTCATCTCCCAGTGGCCGAGCGCGCTGGTACCCGGGAAGTGCACCGTCACCCGGCAGTTGCTGTTCGGCGACCCCTTGGGCGTCCAGCAGGGCGCGCCCTGCTCGTCGCCGCCGAAGCCCGCCTTCACGGTCTGCGAGGGGTCCGCCGAGGAGGTGAAGGTGACGCTGTTCCCACCGGTCATCCCGGTGCCCTTGACGAAGAACCAGAAGGTCCGGTCCGCGCCGTCGGGCTGCGGGTAGACGCGGGTGTCGGCGGTCCACACCGCGCCGGTGGAGATCACGCTGTGGACCGGACCCGTGTCGGCCGAGGCCGCCGGGGCGGCGAGGCCCGCCGCGGCGAGGCCGGTCACCGCGGTCAGGGCCACCGCGGTGGCACGGCGCAGCAGGCCGCCTCTGGATATGTCTCTGGTCATGCTGTCCTTCGTCTCGGACTCGACACACGCGGCCGGGGCATGCGGAATCACCAACTCCAGAAACATCCCCCGGGAAATCGGCCAGATCCTAGCGCCAGCCGACGACATGACGGAGCCGGAGCGCCCGCGGGGGTGCTCCGGCTCGGTGGGGTCGTCGGCTCAACCCAGCTGGGCGAGGCCCTCGGTGGCGATCCGTTCGAACACGGCGAGGTCGTTCTCGAAGATCGAGTCCGGGATCGGCCAGTGGATGACCAGCTCGGTGATGCCCACCTCCTGGTACGTACCCGCCCAATCGACGAAGGCGTCCACCGACTGCAGCGGCTTCTCCGCCGTCGACCCCTGGAGCAGCACCTTCTCCAGCGTCCCGGCGTCCCGCCCGACGGCCTCACAGGCCGCCGTCAGCTTCTCGACCTGGCGCGCGACCACGCCGGGCGCCTCCGCCACCGGCACGTCCGCCGGGCCCTTCGGGTCGCCGTACGTCACCCAGCCCTGCCCGTACTCGGCGGCCAGCCGCAGCCCGCGCGGGCCGGTCGCCGCCACGTAGAACGGCACCCGGGGGGTCTGCACGCAGCCGGGGATGTTCCGCGCCTCGACCGCCGAGTAGTACGTCCCCTCGCGGGTCGTGGCGTCGCTGCGCAGCAGCTCGTCCAGCAGCGGCACGAACTCCCCGAACCGGTCCGCCCGCTCCTTCGGCGACCACGCCTCCTGGCCCAGCGCCGTCGCGTCGAACCCCGTCCCGCCGGCCCCGATGCCCAGCGTGAACCGCCCGCCGGACACGTCGTCCAGCGTGATCAGCTCCTTCGCCAGCGTCACCGGGTGCCGGAAGTTCGGCGAGGTCACCAGCGTGCCGAGGCGCAGCCGCTCGGTCGCGGTCGCGGCGGCGGTCAGCGTCGGCAGCGAGCCGAACCAGGGCTCGTCCTGGAAGGACCGCCAGGAGAGGTGGTCGTAGGTGTACGCGGTGTGGAAGCCGAGTTCCTCGGCCCGCCGCCAGGTCTTCTGCCCCTCGGCCCATCGGTGGATGGGCAGGATAACGGTACTCAAGCGCATGGAACGACGATACGGGCGCGGATCGACGGTGCTTCGGACCGCCCGCGAGTCGGCGCGAGCAGATCGGCTAGCGTGGCGCCATGGGCACGTTGAGCAGGCGGGAACTGGCCGCGCTGGTCGATGAGGCGACGGTCGACACCTACGACGAGCACGAGGAGGTATCGGCTCTGTTCGCCGCCGTGGAGGAGAACCTCGCGGTGCCGTTCGGCACCTCGGTGCTGGGTGTCGAGGTGACCGTGCGCGGTGTCGACCTCTCGCGGGACGGCAGGATCGTCGCCCTGTGCACCCGAGGCGGGTTCCGGCAGGCGATCGGGCTGCTGGACCTTCCGCTGCCTGACCCGGCTCCGGACGGAGCGGAGTGGGTCGAGGCGTACCGCTACTACTGGGCGCAGTGAGCGTCGGAACCTTCAGGACCGGGAGGGCTCGCATGACTGCTGTTGTACGGAGCGAGGACGAGGCGTCGTTGCGAGGCCTGATCGAGCGAAGCTCCGAACTGAAGGGCGAACTCGTCTCCTTCGCCGAGGGCCCGCGCTTCGACCGGTGGTTGACGCCACTCCTCCTGAAGGCCTCCGGGCCTCAGCGGCAGTTGGAGGAAGGCGATGCGATCCGGATCATCGACAACTTCATCCTGCGCTACCGCCTTCCGGACGGTTCGACCGTGGTGGACCGGTTCGTCGCCGGGCGGCGGGACTTGAGCGAAGCCGATCGGGCGATGCTGCTCGGCTGGCGTGACCCGGTCGAAGGCATCTTCGAGGTCCAGCGCAAGGAAGGGGACGCCGTCGTCCTGTTGAACCTGGTCGACGACCTCGAGTACCGCACGTACTCGAACGTCGGGCGGGCGGCCTTCCGCGGAGTATCGAAGGGGGCGTTCCTCCTCGCCTGCCTGGTGCCCGTCCACTCGGCCGACGGGTCGTGGCTGGTCTCCGGGGCGATGTCGTCCTACCCGAAGTCCGACGCGACCGAGATCGCCCGAGCCGCGCTCCAGTTGGCCACCAGCCACCCCGAACTGGTCTTCCGCAACCCCGAGAAGATCGAGCAGGGATGGCAGTCGATGCGAGCGGACCGGGCCGCGTTCATCGAGTTCTGCGGCAGCGACGAACTGGTCCTCCCCCCGGCCGAGGCCGAGGAGAGGCTCAACGCCTACTACCGGAACCGGCAAGAGGCCGCCATCGCCAAGCGGCCCGACCGGGCCCGGGGCAGGCGGCTGCCGGGAATCGATCGGCCTGCCTTCGAACTGCCGCGAGCCCTCACCAACTCGGACACCGTCGGCGTCATCTACGACGAGGTCGACGGGCTCAACTTCTACGCCGACTACGGAATGCTTCGGGACCTCTTCGCCGACCCTGCCCTCGCGGGCCGCAGGCAGTACCAGGACGCGCTGCGCGCGTACCTGCGCGAGGAGTCGATCGCACCGCTGCCGATCCGCCGCCTGGCCGCCGCCCACCCGGAGACCGTCGACGCGGTGTTCCGGAAGCTGCTGCGCAAGCCCGGATTCACCTGGGGCGAGCACGGAGAAGCCCTGCTGCGCCGGCGCAAGCCCTGGTACTACGCGCAGGAGCCCCGCCCCGGCGTCTCCGTGATCGGCAAGCGCCTCGGCGAGCTCGCCGCCGGCACCGGACGACAGAAGTTCACCAGGGCGCGGCGGGTGCCGCGTCAGCCCGATCGCCCGTAAGCGTGGACGCCGACTTTCGGCGATCAGTAGCGACCCATGTGCGGCATGGTCTTCTCTGCCAGTTCGATGATCGCCTGTGCTTTCGGCAGATCTCCCCTGACCTCCTCGGGGGTGACCGGCGGAGCTTCGGCAGATCGGTATTCGCTCTCGTTCCGGCGGACACGCATACGGCTGAACGGCCGCAGGATACTTCCGAGCGGTGGGTCCAGCTGCGCCTTCACCGTCTCGTAGACCGCGACATGGCCACCCCTGCTCGTGGCGCGAAGTCCCTGGTTCATCAGGACCGCCGCAAGCGCCTTGCGCGCAGCGTCGTACGCAAGGCTGTATGCGCCGACCGGGTCGACGTCGAGGAGCAGTTCTGCAGAGGCCAAGTGCTGCCGGGCCTGGGCGAGTTCCACTTCTGCGTGCTCTGTCGAGGCCGGCACCCTCTCGACCTCACGACGTTGGATCAGGTCGTCAACGAAAGTGCGGCCCTGCTCCCAGCGGTTCATTCGCCGTTCTCCGTGCGTAGTTGCAGGCGGACCAGCGGTCGCTCGCGGACCGAGGTCAGGAATGGCTCGTCACTCGGCGATGCCCAAGCTTCCGGAGTGACACGGTGGACGTTGACGTCCCGGTACAGCTCCCGGGAGGCGCGCTCGGCGAGATCGAAGAGTTCGTCCGGATCAGGTCGTCCGATGACCAGGACGTCGACGTCCGCTGGGATCGGGCCCGGCTCGCCGCTGTGACGGGCTGCCCAGGAACCGTAGATGTACGCCTCGTCGATGCCGTCCAGGTCGGACAGGAGCGCACTCAGCCGGGGCATCGGCCCGTACGTCACCAGCAGCAGGTCACACAGCGGCTTGTACAGGACGGTGTCGGTCCTGGCTGTGATGACTCGGGTTCGTCCGACTCGCTCCTCCGAGAGGATCTCCGCGCCGACCAGCCGGTCCACCTCTCGGAGGGCAGCCGTGTGCGAGACCCCTAGCTCCTTGGCAAGGCCGGTGAGCGTCCAGCTGCGATCCGGATGCAGCAGCACGAGTGCCAGGAGGTCCCCCTGCAGCTGGGACCGGAAGAGCGGAAGCAGCGAGGGCGAAGACATCTTCATCAAGCGCACAATATCATGCGCATAATGAATATATCTCTTTGTAGCCGCTTCGCTACCGGAAATCCGGCGCCGTGATGGCCGAACGAGGCTTGGCCGAGGTCACCGGCATGCCGAGGCGCAGGCGGCCGCCATCAGTGTCGGCAGCGAGCCGAACCAGGGCTCGTCCTGGAAGGACCGCCAGGTCTTCTGCCCCTCGCTCCACCGGTGGACGGGGAGGATCACGGTGCTCAGTCGCATGCCACCGACCCTACGTCCGCGCGGCGGGGCTACGGGTGCGGGCGGGTGCGCTGGGCGGGGAGGGAGGGGGCGGAGGTGCGGCGGGCGAGGTCGGCGAGGGTGTGGAAGAGGACGTCGCCGAGCAGGACCGGGTCGCGCGAGGCTTCGGGTGCCCGCGGCGCTTCGGAGGCCTGCGGGCGCGGGTCGCGGGTGTCGGGGCGGGCGGTCGGGGGCGGCTGGTCACGGAGCTGGCGTGTGGGCATGGCTCTTCCTGCCGACGGGGTTGCCGTGGGCAGTCATGCCCGCCGTGGTCGGCCGAGCACCCCGGGTAGGGGCGGATCGGCCGGAAACGGCGCATGAAGGGCTTGATCACTGCGGGGGCGGCCGCAGGCCCCGGGCCCGGGCCGGTGCCCCGGCCGCGCCGATGGGCGAAGATGGACCGGTGACCGAATCCCGTACCGCGCCCCGCCTCATCGCCACCGACCTGGACGGCACCCTGCTCTGCTCCGGCGGCACCGTCACCGACCGCACCGCCGCGGCGCTGGCGGCGGCCGAGGCGGCCGGGGTGCGGGTGGTGTTCGTGACCGGGCGGCCGCCGCGCTGGATGCGGCAGGTGAGCCCGCACATCGGCGGCCACGGGGTGGCGATCTGCTCCAACGGCGGCGCGGTGGTGGACGTGCGGCGCGGCGAGCTGCTGGAGACCTTCCCGCTGCCGGTGGAGACCACCCTGGCGGTGGTCGAGGCGCTGCGGGCCGCGCTGCCCGGCACCGCGTTCGCCTTCGAGTACCCGGGCGGCTGGGCCCGCGAGGCCGGGTACGCGGTGCCGATGTGGGGCGACGAGATGGAGCACGAGGTCGGCCCGGCGGAGGAGCTGCTGGGGGCCGGCGGGTCGGTCCGGGGCCTGTTCAAGCTGCTGGCCAAGCACCCGGACCTCGACCCGGACAAGTTCCTCGCCGAGGCCAGGGCGGCGGCCGGGCACCTGGCCGAGATCACCCGCTCCGCGTCGATCCCGCTGCTGGAGATCAGCGCGCCCGGCGTCACCAAGGCCAGCACGCTGGCCCGCTGGTGCGCCGGGCACGGGATCGACCGGAGCGAGGTGGTGGCCTTCGGCGACATGCCGAACGACCTGGAGATGCTGGCCTGGGCCGGCACCGCGTACGCCGTCGCGAACGCGCACCCGCAGGTGCTGGCGGCGGTGCCGCTGCACACCGTGAGCAACGAGCAGGACGGCGTCGCGGCGGTGCTGGAGCGGCTCCTCGGCCTGTAGCGCCGAGGAACCGCCCGGCCGAACCGGCCTAACCGAAGCGGCCGTTGACGTAGTCCGAGGTCCGCTGGTCGCGCGGGCTGCCGAAGATCTGTTCGGTCGGCCCGGCCTCGACGATCCGCCCCGGGGTGTCGTGGGTGGCCAGGAAGAACGCGCAGGTCTGCGAGACCCGCTGGGCCTGCTGCATGTTGTGGGTGACGATCACGATGGTGAGCCGCCCGCGCAGTTCGGCGATGGTCTCCTCGACCCGGCGGGTGGAGGTCGGGTCGAGCGCGGAGCACGGCTCGTCCATCAGCAGGATGTCCGGCGAGACGGCCAACGACCGTGCGATGCACAGGCGTTGCTGCTGTCCGCCGGAGAGCGCCCCGCCCGGGGTGTGCAGCCGGGTGGACACCTCGTCCCAGAGCCCGGCCCGGCGCAGGCTGGTCTCCACCAGGTGCTGGCGCTCCTCCTTGGAGACCTTGATCCCGGCCAGCTTGAGCCCGCTGGAGACGTTGTCCTGGATGGACATCGCCGGGAACGGGTTGGGCCGCTGGAACACCATGCCGATCCGGCGCCGCACCTCGGCGGGCCGGCGGCCGGGCCGGTAGACGTCGTCGCCGTCCAGCAGCACCTCGCCGGCGAGGGCGGCGCCGCGCACCATCTCGTGCATCCGGTTGAGGATCCGCAGGTAGGTGGACTTGCCGCAGCCGGACGGGCCGATCAGCGCGGTGACCTCGCCGGCCGGCATCGCCAGCGAGACCCGCTCCAGCACCTTGCGGCTGCCGAACCAGGCGGAGACCTCCCGGGTCTCCAGCCCGGCGAGCGGCCCGCCGTCGGGATGGCCGTCCGCGCCCTGCCCGTACGGCTGGTCCCCGTGCGGCTGGTCCCCGTACGGGTCGGGGGCGACCGGCGGGAGGGTGATGGTGTCGGCGACCGGATCGGCCGGTGAAGAGTCGGCCAGTGAGGTGTCGGTCAGTGGTGCGTCGGTCATCGGAACGGTCCTCCGGGCGCGCGTCAGTAGAGGTTGGGCAGCAGGGCGGCGGCGTTCTCGTAGACCGCCCAGAGCAGCGCGCCGACCACCGGCGCGAGGCTCAGGTAGGCGGCCGAGCGCCGCCAGTACCGGGCCAGCACCAGGGCGCCGGCCACCGCGCCGAGCAGGCCGAGCGACCAGAGCTGGAGGGTGGCCAGCGCGCCCTTGTCCGCGGCCAGCGCCTTGTCGTACGGGACGGTCGCGGGCCGGCGGCCGGGGTTCTGCTCCGGGTCGCCGTCCAGCCGGGCGCCGATCAGCACGGTGGAGCCGGGGATCCAGTCGGAGTCGCCGGTGACCAGCACCATCCGGTTGCCGGCCGCCGGGTCGACGATCGGGTGGTCGCCGTCGCCGTACACGTTGACGGTGTAGCTGAACTTTCCCTGGCCGGTGGTGGCCTCGATCCTGTCGCCGACCCGCAGCCTGGACAGGTCGGCGAACGGCGCGCCGAAGGTGGCGCCGCGGCCGAAGAGCACGGTGACCCCGCGCTGGCCGGGCAGTGCGGTGTCCCGGCGGTGGCCGGGGCCGCGCATCAGGTCCCGGCCGGTGGTGCCCTCGACCACCACGGCCTGGTGCAGGCCGATCGCCGGGATGTCCAGCAGCGCCACCGGGGCACCGTCGGCGGCCGCGCCGGTCGGGGCGACCGCCCGGGCCAGCTGGTCGCGGAAGGTCTTGTACGCGGTGGACTGGTAGTGCCGCTGCTGGACGTGCGACAGCGTGAACAGGTACCCGACGAAGCCGAGCACCAGCGCGGCCGCCAGGCTGACCGCCCAGGCGCCCTGGAGGAACCGCCGCCGCCCGGGGGAGACGGCGGGCCGGACCGGGGCGTCGGACACGGCGGCGGCGGCGGGGGCGGCCGGCTGCGCCGCGGCGCTCCGCTCGACCGGCTTCTCCAGCACCGGGGCCGTCACGAGGTGCCGCCCGAGCCGTTGCGGCGGCGCAGCAGGCGGCGGCCGAGCAGCGGCGGGACGAGCACCACGGCGAGCAGTTCCAGCGCGGTGAGGGAGGACAGCATCCAGTCCTCGGGCTTGCCGCTGACCTCGACCACGTTGGCGGCCACCTCGGTGGCGGCGCCGCCGCGGCCGCGGGCGACCACCTGGCCGGTCTGCGGGTCGACCACGTCCTCGGTGCCGTCACCGGCGCCGGGCGCGTTCGGGTCGCCGCCGGCCGCTCCGGCGGCGTTCGGGTCGCCGGCACCGCCGGCCGTACCCGCACCGCCGGTACCGCCCGCCGCGCCGCCGGTACCGGTGCCCCCGGTGCCACCGGACCCACCGGTGCCGCCGGAGCCGCCCGCCGCACCGCCGGAGCCGCCGGCCGCGCCGCCGGAACCGCCCGAGCCGGAACCGGTCTTGACCGGCTGGCCGTTCTGCACGGTGCAGTCCAGCGGGCTGCCCGCCTTGTCGCAGGGGCTCGGCATCGGGGCGTTCTTGAGGACGGTCAGCTCCCCGGCCGAGTTGAAGGTCGGGTTGGCGCAGTTGGCGAGGGTGTCGGGGTCGACCGGGCTGGCGTTGCCGGGGATGTTCCTGGTCTGCAGCAGACCGCCCTTGACCAGGCCGCGCGGGATCGGCGAGTAGCCGAGGTCGTCCGCCTTGCCCTGGCCCTCGCACAGCACGTAGGAGAGGAAGCGGCTGAGCGCGGACCCCTTGTCGTTGTTGAAGCGCGGCGGCGGGGGCGCCGAGGCTCCGGCCCGCGGCACGATCAGGTAGCTGTAGCTGGAGATCGGGTAGGCGCGCGGGTCGTCCATGGTGTAGACGCCGTCGAGGTTCTGCTGCAGGTAGTTCGGGTCGTTCGCGGGGGTGCCGTCGTCCACGCCGCGGATCCTGGCGGCGGTGAGCGCGACGGCGACGTTGGAGGCGGTCGGCAGCGCGTAGTAGCCGGCCTGGTTGAGCACCTTCACGACCGGCCAGTTGCTGCGCTTGGCGAAGGCGTACTCGTCGTAGCCGATGGTGCCGACGTTGGTCGGGGACTTGATGTAGCCGGCCACCACGTCGGAGCCGTTCTGCGCGGTCATCCGGCCGGAGGGCGGGTAGAACTCGGTGTAGTCGCCGCAGCTCACGCCGTTGACGGACTTGCAGTAGGCGTCCCACTGGTCCTTGTGGGTGTGCTCCATCCAGCGGGTGAACTGCGCGGTGGCGCCGGAGCCGTCGGAGCGGACCACCGGGGTGATCGGCAGGCTGGGCAGCGGCTTGCCGTAGTCGTTGGTGATCTTCGGGTCGTTCCAGTTGGTGATCTTGTTGGTGAAGATGTCCACGATGGTCTGCGGGGAGAGCCGCAGGTCGCGGACCTGCTTGCCGCCGACCACCAGGTTGTACATGAAGGTGGTGCCGCCCGCGGTGATCGGGACGTAGGAGAAGCCCCAGGTCGGCTTCTCCGCGCTTCCGGTCCCGGACGCCTGGCCGCCCTGCCCCACCCCGCTGTCCTGCCCCGAGCGGAACGGCACGTCCGAGGCGGTGAAGTCGTCCTGCCCGTTCGACCAGGCGGTGCGGCCGGCCGCGGAGCCGACCGGGCTGAAGTTGATCTGGATGCCCTGCGGGGAGACGTCCTGCCGCCACTGGTCGATGGCAGGGCCGGCCCAACTGGAGCCGTCCGCGCTCAGCGAGACGGAGGCCGCGAACGCCGGGGTCTGCCCCAGCAGCGGGGAGGCCGCCGCGAGCATCAGGGACATCGTCCCCGCCAGCAGCCGGGCCACGGAGCGACTGAGGCCCCTGGACATGTGAACTCCTCTGGTACGGAGGGTGGTTGGTCTGGACATCACTGCTGCACCTGCGGGTGGAGGGCGTACGGGCGGGTGGCGGCGCCCAGGGCGGCCGCCTCCAGGCGGCGGGCCTCCCGGTCGATCCGGCGCTTCTGGGCGCGGGTCAGCTGCCCGGGACGGCGGCCGCCGAGCATGCGCGCGGTGACGAAGAGGATCAGCACCACGGCCATCAGGGTCAGACCGGCCGCGAAGCCGCGCGCGATCATCCCGTCGTACGGCTGCTTGACGTAGTTCCAGATGTACAGCGGCAGCGACACCTGCTGCGCGTCGAACGGGCTGGCGTTGAACCGCGGGGTGAAGCCGGAGGTGAGCAGCACCGGCGAGGTCTCGCCGACGCCGCGTGCCATGCCGAGCACCACCGCGGTCACCAGACCGGGCCGGGCGGTCGGCAGCACCACGTTCCACACCGTGCGCCACTGGCTGCCGCCGAGCGCGTAGGAGGCCTCGCGCAGGGTGCCGGGCACCAGCCGGATGACCACCTCGGCGGCCCGGGTGACGATCGGCATCATCATCACGGTGAGCGCGAGCGAGGCCGCGAAGCCGCTCTTCTCGAAGCCGAAGGTGAGGATCACGATGCCGTAGACGAACAGGCCGGCCACGATGGACGGCAGCGCCGTCATCGCCTCGACCAGGGTGCGCACCGGGCGGGCCGCCCGGCCGCCGACCTCGGACATGAAGACGGCCGCCGCGATGCCCAGCGGAACGGCGAACAGGGAGGCCAGGCCCAGCTGTTCGAGCGACCCGACGATCGCGTTGAGCGCGCCGCCGGAGGTGAGCGGGTCGAGCGGGCCGGTGCGCTCCATCGACTCGGTGAAGAAGTTGAGGTGCTGGGCCGCCTCCCAGCCCCGGCTGGCGACGTAGCCGATCTGGTCGGCGGTCAGCGCGACCACCAGCAGCCCGGAGCTCCAGGCGACCACGGCGACCAGCCGGTCCCGCACCATCATCGGGTTCCACTGGAGCCGGCCGAGCAGGTAGTAGCCGGCCAGGAAGAGCAGGTACCAGCAGAGCAGGAAGCCGAAGGCGCCGCTGAACGGCAGCACCCGCTCGTAGAGCACCCAGTCCAGCGCGAGCGAGCCGGCCACCGCACCCGCCACGGTGAGGACGTCGTCGCGGGTGACGCCGCCGATCCGCAGCTTCTTCTCGGGCTGCCGGGCCGCGGTGGGCGTGGCGGGCCCGACGGGCGCGGGCTCGCCGGCGGGCCCGGACGCCGCGACCGGCGGCAGGTCGAGCGTGGTCATCGGATGGTCCCTTCACGGTTCGGACGGCTGCGTGCCCTGTGGGCGGACTGACGGTCCGTCATGTTCAGTCCGCCGTCGCGGCGCCGGAGCGCGAGCGGTTGATGACGACCCCGGCCAGCACGTTGACCAGCAGGGTGAGCGCGAACAGCACCAGACCGGCGGCCATCAGCGCGGAGAGCGACAGCGCGTCCGACTCGCCGAAGCGCAGCGCGATCAGCGCGGAGATCGAGTTGGCACCGTTCTCCAGGATGTGGGTGATGGCCTTGAAGTTCGGCGAGATGATCAGCGCGACGGCGATCGTCTCGCCCATCGCCCGGCCGAAGCCCAGCATCACCGCGCCGATGACCCCGCCCTTGCCGAACGGCAGGACGACCGCGCGGACCATCCCCCACCGGGTCGAGCCGAGCGCGTACGCGCCCTCCCGCTCGCCCTGCGGGGCCTGGGAGAAGACCTCCCGGCTGAGCGAGGTGACGATCGGGATGATCATCAGGGAGACCACCACGCCGGCGATGAAGGTCGACGAGGTGTACGAGGTGCCGATGTCGCCGGTCCGCACCTTGAGGAAGGGGAGGTACTCCCCCAGGTGGTTGGCCAGCCAGCGGACGAAGCCGATGATCCGCGGCTGCAGGAAGAACAGGCCCCACAGGCCGTAGACGATGCTGGGGATCGCCGCCATCAGGTCGATCAGCGAGATCAGGGCGGCCCGCAGCCGCACCGGGGCGTACTCGGAGATGAAGATCGCGGTGCCGATCGCCACCGGGACGGCGATGACCAGTGCGATCACCGCGATCAGCAGCCCGTTGGGCAGGACGGCGGCGATGCCGAAGTTGTGGGCGGCGGTCTGCCACTTCTGCTCGGTCAGGAAGGACCAGCCGACGGCGCGCAGCGCGTCGGAACCGCGCAGGACCAGGAAGAAGGCGATCAGTCCCATGATCGCGAAGACCGAGAAGCCGGCCAGCCGCAGCACGCCGCGGAACACCCGGTCGCCCGGGGTCGCGGGGGAGGTGATCGTGCGGGGCACGTCCTGGTCGGGCCCGTGGTCGGGTTGGCGTGGTGCCCCGGCGTACGGTGCCGCGGGCTCGGCGGCGGATGTCATGGTGTGCTCTCCGTGCTCGGGAACGGGCGTGCTCGGTGAGGGACCGGGGCGCTGCCTCGGCGGGAGGGATCGACGGGAGGGATCGGCGGGAGGAATTTCGGCGGAGGGTTAT
>NZ_JBHVET010000142.1:0-14170 GCF_042802135.1 Kitasatospora sp. NPDC057512 | reverse complement strand
GCTTCGGCCGGGCGGGGGCGCGTTCGTCGTGTGGTCGGTCGGCAGCTACCCGAACGGCAACGTTGCGGTGCTGCGGGCGGTCAGGGTACGCGAGTAGTCGGCTGCCGAGGCCGTCAGGGCCCGGTAGTTGATCACCGGGTCACCTGCGGCGACCAGGGCGGTGGCGCACCCCAGGCACCACGGCCGAGGGGGGTCCACGTCCAGGTCCTCGATGACTGCATCCGCTGTGCAGCACTCGGCGCAGATCGGCATGCTGCCGCCCTCCTGCTCGCTCAGGCCCAGGTCGAGCCGCACTGGGTGCAGCCCCACCAGCCGTCCATGGTCTGGTAGGTGGCGCCCGACCCGCACATCGGGCAGGTCATGGCGGCCGCGGGCTGGTCGCTGTTCGGCAGGTTACCGGGCTGCGGGGTGTCGTGGGCCGGGTTCTGCACCTCGGGGTGGTCGGGCAGAGCTTCACTCATGACGCACTCTGTGGGCACCCCGGATGAAGGCGTCCCGCACGCGGCACGGATCGCCCCGGGGCGGCTGCCGACACCAGAGCGCCGGGCCCGGTACGGCACGGACTGCACGCGCATGTGACACCACCTCGGCGAGCATCGCCACACGGTCGCAGCCTTGACGTTCACCGAGCAGGTCGCCCCGGAGGAGGTCCGCCGGCCAGCCCTGCGGGCAGTGACGGCAGACCTCCTGTACTCGGATCAGGGGAGGCGTCCGGCTGACAGTGGGCCACCTCGGAGGTGTATGCCGTGATATCCCTCAGGACCGGGCCCCTGACCCATGCCCAGCAGCCAGTGCACAACCCCCACTCATCCTGTGCCCCGGCAGGCATCCCACCGACGGCGCTCACTCGTTACCCTCGTTGATCACCATGGCTGCGGCAACCGCTCGGAGCCAGAGCTCCTGACCGGCGTGGATGGGAACGTTGCCCCCCGAGTACAGGATCCGCCGCCCGTCCCTCCGTACGGCCCGAGCCTGGTCCAGTTCTGCGGTGATCCAGGCGGAGGACGCATCCGCGTCGCCGGTCACCACTTCGCCTCCATGCCGCGGTTCGGGCACCCGACGTGGTCGGTGATCCAGTCGTAGAGGCTCGCACCGAGTTGCCCGTCGTAGGTGCCGAGGCCGTACCGGCCGCAGGTGCGGCAGTGACCGCACACCCGTTCGCCAGGGTCGGCCGGTGCTTGGGTGTCGACCTGGCTCTGTGTCTGGTCCGTCACTGGTCCTCCATCATGCGCTCCCGCGCGTCCGCGGCGGCGGGGCACGGCCACGGCACGTCGCAGCGGGGGCAGCCGCCAACGACGGACCGGTGCTCGTCTCGCCGCATCCGGACCCAGGTCGCGTCCGCGTCGCCCGGGGGCGCCGCGCGGGGCGGACGACGAGCGGCTGCGGGCTGAACGGTGGGCAGGTGGAAGGTCACTGGTCCTCCGTGCAACTCAGGTGCGCAACTACGGCCCAGCCGAGCGGAGCCGAGGTAGCACTGGTCGGGGTGTAGACGTGACCGGCCGCGATCAGCGGCGGCTCAGGGGAGCCGCACCGTACGCACGCCTCGCCATGGAGACGTGCAGGGCTGATCGTGGCCGGGGCCACAGCGATCTCGTTCGGTGTCCCTGTCACACAGACCACGATCCCCGGCCACTACCCCCAGAAGTGCCACAACCTGTGGCACCCCGGCTCGCTACACGGCCCGCGCCCACCGGGCCAGCGCCATCACCCGGGCATCGCGTCCGCGAGTCAGCCGGACCATCGTCGCCAGCTCGGTCCGTACCTGCCCGTGCTCGCGGACGTGCTGCGGCGCAATCTGCCGGGCCACCAGGAGGCTATCGGCAGCGTGCTGCGGTCGGCCCAGCTGTACCTGCGCCCTTCCGAGGTCGATGTAGTAGTGAGAGCGGCGCTCGGCAGGCAGGTCCCGCGGCGGCGCCCACCGCGCCGCGGCATCCACTGCCTCCCGCAGATCACCCGGCTCACCCAACTCCACCGCCACCGCCAGGCGGTGGACCTCCAGACTGTCCGGGCCCACGGCGGTGCCGTCGTACAACCGCTCCCTCACCCGGGAGGCCAGCGCCTCGGCATCCCGCAGGTGCTCCCGGGCATCGTCGGACCGCCGCATGCGACCGGCCACCACCGCAGCCCGCATGTGCAGAGCCGCTGCGGCAGCCCTGAGCGGCTCCGTGCTGAGCGGTGACACCCGATCGATAGCCGCCCTGAGCGACCGCAGGCCGGGGTCAAGCTGGTTCGCAGCGAAGAAAGTTTCCATGCGAACGTAGGCAGCTGCGGCTTCAAGGGCAGGATCAGCGGCGAGCGCAGCAGCCCACCGCATCAGTTCAACCAGTCTGGCCGACAGATCACGGTACCCGTACTTGTAGGCCACCGCGCCCGCTGACCGAATGGCCAGCGCGAGGCAACGGGCGGCCTGGGCGCGGTCGGCGGCGAGTGCCTGATCGACCGCACGGAACAGTTCCGCCAGCAGGCCCGGCGCGTCCTCAGCGAGCCGCGCGTACTGCGACTGCACCCGGTCCTCGACGGTTCGGTCGACGGCCGCCGCCAGCTCCGCCAGGGGGCGGACCGGGCCGTCCTCTGGCAGGTCGTACGCGGCGATCACGCACTGCAGTGCAGGGACGGCCGCGTGCACTCTGCTGTCGGTACGGCCGGGGCCGTCCAGGAGGTCCTCCGGAGTGCGGCCGAGTACGTGGGCCAGTGCCTCCAGAATGCCGTCGCCTGGCCACCGTTCGGCGCGCTCGACCTTGCGGATGGTGCTGTACGAGACGCCGGACAGTGCTTCGAGTTGACGGCGTGTCAATTTTGCCGCGTGCCGCGCTGTTTCGAGCCGTAGGCCCAGGGTGGTGGTTTCGGGCACAGAGTGACTCCGTTCCGTGGTCGCACTCGGAACGGTACCGGCACCCCTCCGGTGCCGGGCTGGATCGCCTCGGCGGGCACACCGCCCGGGCGGTTCTGCTACTGGCCGATCAGCGCGTCGGCCAGCTCCGTCAGCGAGTTGACCGTCCAGTCCGCGGCGGGCGCACTGGTCGTGAGCCCGATCGGACCGCGGCGAAGGTGCGCGGCCCGAAGGCCGGCCGCCCGGGCCGGAATGATGTCGTTCGCCGGGTGGTCACCGACGTACACGATCCCGTCAGGCTCACCAGGCGCCCACTCGATCACCCGCTCGAAGAACTCCGGCGAGGGCTTGGAAACGCCCCACTCGGCAGAGGTGGCGATGGCATCCGCCGGCAGGTCAAGGCCGCGCAGCAGATCCGACAGCACCGAGTTCTGGTTACCCGCGATGCCCACCCACAGCCCAGCCTCGCGCAGTCGGGCCAGCGCCGGACGGACGTCCGCGTACAGGTCGGACTCGTCGAGGTAGTCCCCCTGTCCGGCCGCCTGCCGGTCCCGCCACTCGGCTGCCACATCCACGCCCGGCCTGATGATCCGGATCGCGTCGGCGTTATCGCGGCCCTCGGCCAGCACGGAACCGACCAGCGCGGACATCGTGTGAGTGGGGACGCCGAGCCATCGGGCCCAGTCACCCCAGTACCTGGTGTCGCTGGTCAGGGTCTCGCCGATGTCGAACACCACGGAACGCATGTCCGCAGCCTATCGACCCGCCCTCGCCGCCGTCGTGCAGTGCGGCCCGATCGCGCCGGGGACCCGCGCTCGCGTCGAGGCGGGCAGGTCCTGCGCGACGATCGCCATGCGGCCGAGGTGCATGGCGAGGGCTAGTGACAGTTCGACAAACCGCCACCTCACGGCCTTTCCGAAGGAGAGCTGAGAGGTGGCGCAGTGGGAGCCATCCCCGCATGTGCGGGGCCGACTCGCCTGGCAACATCCGCTCGATGGTGAACACGGAGCCATCCCCGCGCGTGCGGGGCCGACAGGACAGGCCGCTCTCGGGCGCCGGCAGTGCGGGAGCCATCCCCGCACGTACGGGGCCGACCGATGGACCGAACTCTGATGCATGGAAAGCTTGGAGCTATCCCCGCGCGTGCGGGGCCGACGTCGACGTCTGGCAGCACGGCATCCCCGTGGCGGAGCCATCCCCGCGTGTGCGGGGCCGACCGCACCGTCGCGTACGAGCGGCACTCCTCCGTGGAGCCATCCCCGCGTGTGCGGGGCCGACCCGCGCTCGCCATCGAGCCCGATGGGCTTCATGGAGCCATCCCCGCGCGTGCGGGGCCGACTACATCCTGCCCACGGGGAAGCCGTCGCGACTGGAGCCATCCCCGCTGAGCGGGGCCGACACTTCTTGACCTGCGGGTCTATCGGCGGGAGCGGGCCGAGAGGATCAGTCCGTCGAAGTCGACGGGCTTCCAGCGGTCCTTGCCCGCCGTGCGGACGGTCCAGCCTTGTTCGTTGGTGGCGGGCTCTACGAGGACGGCTTGGCCGTCGCCGATGCGGGTGGCGAGGAGGTCCCAGAGGCGGTCGCGGATGCGGCGGCTGGGGGTGCCGACGAAGACTCCGGCGTTGACTTCGACCATCCAGCGGGTGAGGTGGCCGCGGAGGCCTTCGGGGGCGGCGATGAGGATGATGACGGTCATGGGCTGCTCGTGTCCTGGGCGAACTCCGGGCCGATGATGGCCAGGTGGTCGTCGCCCATGCCCGGGTCGGAGGCGGCGGGCACCGACGGGCCTTCGGTGCCCGACCAGTTGACGCCGCCCTGGACTGTACCGACGCGTTCGTCCCAGAGTTCGTTGACCTCGACGTCGGGCATCTCGGTGCCCTCCGGGCTGAGGAGCGCCTTGACGTCGTTCACGATGCGGCCCAGCAGCTTGTCCTGGGCGATGCGGTCGCGCAGGCCGAGGCGGGCGTCGCGCTCCTCGGTGTGGCCCTGCTGGGCGAGGTCGAAGGCGAGGGGGATCGTGTACTCGGCCTTGTAGAGGTCGGCGATGTCGAGGACGAACGAGGTGGCCAGTCCGGTGTGGACGAAGCCGAGCCCGGGGCTGGCGCCCAGGCCGGTGATGACCGCGTGGCAGATCCCGTAGAGCGCGGCGTTGGCCGCCGACAGGAGGCGGTTGAGGTCGTCGCCCGCGGCGTACGCGTCGCCGGCCTTGTAGACCCGCCCGTTCCAGGGGACGCCGGTTCGGCGGGCTTCGGCCTGGTAGAGCTTGCGGATGCGGGCGCCCTCGCGGCCGCGCAGTTGCTGCATGGTGGCGGTGCTGACGTCCTCGCCGGGGAACCGCATCCGGTACATGGTCCGTGCGACGGCCAGGCGTTCCTTCGTCCGACTCACCAGCCAGGCCTGCCGGTTGAGGAGGGCCGCGCCGCGGCTGGGGCCGAGGCCGGCGGCGTACATGCGCACGCCCTGCTCGCCGACCCAGCACACGGTGGTGCCGGAGTCGGCGAGGAGGTTGACGGCGCCGTGGGTGATGCGGGTGCCCGGGCCGAGGAGCATCACGGCGACCATCGCCGCCGGGACGCGGACGGTCTCGCGCTTGTTGATGACGACGACGGCGTTCTCGTCGCGGTCGATGTGGCTGCGCTCGACGTAGACGCTGGAGACCCGGTCGGCGAGGCGGTGCAGGTCGTGGGGGTGGGCTTTCCACCAGATGTCGGCCATCGGTCAGCGGGCTCCGGCGGGCAGCGGCGCGAGGGTGAGCAGACCGCAGCCGTAGGCCTTGGACGGGCCGATGCCGCCGAGGAGCGCCGTCTGCAGGAGGCCGGGGTCGCTGATGCGCAGGCGGCCTTCGAAGGTGGCGGTGGTGAGCGTGACCGCGGTGCGGGTGCCGGGTTTGGTGAAGCTGCTGCGGCTGCGGTCGGTGATCCGCACTTCCCGGGCGGGCCGCGCGTCGGCGGGGGTGTCGGAGTCCGACGGTTCGAGGCCCGGTGCCGGGCCGTCGGTGCGGGCCTCGGGGATGGTGAAGCCCCAGCGCTCGGTGCGGTCCAGGAACCAGGCGAGCTGCTGGGCGGCGGTGCGGTGGGCCAAGCGGTAGGAGCGGTGGTGGAGTTCGGCGGCGGTCTTGGTGCGGTGCGCGCTGAGCTTCTCGGGCTTGGAGGTGTTCTGGACGGGGCTGGCCTTGAGGCGGAAGGCGAACTCGCGGCCGACGGCGAGCTGGCCGAGCAGCGGGCTGTAGTCGCGGATCGCGTAGTGCTCGCCGTCGGCGTCCGGCCATCCGGCCTGTTCGACGATGTGGGTCCAGTCCGGCTTGGACGGGGTGAGGGCGAGCAGCATCGGGCGGCGCGGGTGGTCGGCGTCCAGGCGCCACAGGATCCGGTCGCCGGTCGCGATGTCGGGGACGCCGGCGGTGACGGCGCCGTGCAGGGCGCGGGGGTTGGCGAGCAGGGTGCGACTGGCGGCACGCAGGGGGTTGATGCGGACGCGGGAGAGGTAGGTCATCGGGTCACCAGCCCAGCAGGGCGAACGGGTCGTGGCCGGTGGTCGCAGCTGCGGCCGAGGCGGCGGCGGACGGTTGCGCGGTCGTGGCCGTCGGGTCGAGGCCCGTGGGGACGGTGAGCCAGGCGTGGCGGATCCGTCGGGTGGAGAAGCCGCGTTGGCGGGGGTCGAAGGAGCGCGGGACGTCCTGGAGGGTGTCGTCGCCCGACGGGTCGTCGAAGGTCGCAGCCAGGTCGATCCGGTGCGGCGAGAACGGCTCCGGGCTCCGCGCGGCCCGCCGTTGGTAGGCACTCTTGGCCGCGCCGCCCGCCTGCCAGGGCTCGTCGGCGAGGACGTCCTCCAGGGTGCCGGCGCGCACGGCACCAAGGGCGAGCGGCTGGGTGGGCACGCAGGAGCGCCGGCCGAGGGCGAGCGGGAAGGCGGGGCGGCGGATCGCTTCGGCGAGCGTCTCGACGAGGGCGGCCGGGCCCTGGACGGCAGCGACGAACACCGCGTCCTGGAGGTAGTAGCGGTGGGTGACGTGGGTGTCCTTGGCCGGGGAGGTCGGCTTCTGCACGCCCTTGGCGTTCACCCCGGCCTGCGGCAGCGGCCGGCCCCGGTAGTCGCTGACGGTGTGGTAGTCGCGCAGCAGGGTGCCGGGCTGGTCGATGCGCACGCCCAGGCGCAGGCCGACCAGGTCGGTGATGTCCGCTTCGCGCGGGCGGCCGGCGGCGGCCGCGAGCAGGCCGACGACACCGGACTTGGTCGGCTGGGGTCGGCTGTCGCGGCGGTTGAACGCGCTGCGGTCGCCCCAGGACTGGAGCGGCCCGGCGAGGCGCAGCACGAGGACCGCCTGCGCCTCGTCCTTCGGGACCGTAGTGGGGGTGGGGTCGGCGGGCATCAGTTGTCGTTCACCCGCTCGATGAGGGCGGTGCGCAGGCCCTCGCGCAGCTCGGGGAAGGTGCGGTTCACGCCGAAGGCCTCCGCCAGCTGCTGCCCGGTCTCGTCGCCGTCGGCGGTGCCGAGGGTGTGGCAGATGCCGACGTACAGCGGGGTGTCGCCCCACTGCTCGGTGGCGGTGGCGAACTCCACGGCGAGGCGGCGCGCGGACTCCGCGACGATGCCCCGGCTCGCCGGGACCGGGTTCTCGTACGCGGAGACGAGGTTCACCGGCTGGTCGGCGCGCACGACGACGGCGACCAGGCTGGGGCGGGTGCGGTGGGCGAAGGAGTTGCCGTAACCGGTCGGCATGGAGCGGGCGAAGGAGTCGATGAACAGGTCGACGGCGTCGACGGTGGCCTTGTCGTCGCCGAGGTTCTCCCGCAGCTGGTGCAGGCCGACGGTCGCATAGCGGTAGAGCGTGGCCGAGTTGAAGCCGATGGTGCCGATCATCCCGGCACCGGTCTCGTTCTCCGTGTTCTCGTCGTCGACCGCCGTGTAGTAGTCGAACTCGAGCTCGGCGGCGTGGGTCGAGATCGCGTGCGCGACCTGCGTCGCGGCGTCCACGTTCAGGCCGGGGATGTCGGCGACCATCCGGCCGAAGAGCGCGACGTCGGCCGGGTGACCCGTCTGTAGCTGCTCCTTGACCGGCAGGGCCTTGACCGCCTCGTCGAGGGCCTTGGCGTCGAGCGCGGCCAAATCGGTGGCGGTGTCGGCGACCAGGGAGACGATGGCGTCCAGCTGGCGGCGCCCGTAGAAGAGCAGGTAGGCGGTGTCGCCCTCTTTCTTCCCTGCGGAGATCCCGGTCGACTTGATCAGCGCGTCCGCGATCCGTTGCGCGTCCTCGGCCACGAGGCCGCTGCGCTCGGCGATGCCCTCGGCGAGCCGGGCGGCGATCCGCTTGGTGCGGGTGGCGAGGTCCTGCGGGTCGCGGCTCTCGGTGAAGTGGATGCGGGTCGCGCGCTTCCAGGCCTGGGAGGAGACGCGGGAGCGGCGCTTGCCGCCGAAGTAGGCCTCCTTCGGGTTGCCGTTGTCGTCCCGGTTGAGGTTCGCCGGCGGGACGGTCTGCAGGATATGCACGTCGATGTAGAGGCGGTCGGTCATGCGCTGCTCCTCGAAGGGTGGTGGTCCGGGCGTAGGTCGGCGGACGGGTGAGTGGCTGGCGGTCGGTCGGCGGACGATCAGTCGGCGGGCGTCTTGTCCTTCCAGGCCTGGTAGCCGACGGCCCACTTGAGGCGGACCTGCGGGCGCCGGTCGGTGTGGTGCCAGGCCTGGATGTCGGCCATCAGGTGGTTGTAGTCCAGTGGCTGTCCGACGGTGCGCAGCTGGGTGACCAGGCCGCGCAGGTGGACCAGCAGCGCGGAGACGCTGGTGGCGCCGGCGAGTTGGGCGACGCGGGTGTCGAGCGCCTCCTCGCTGAACTTGCCGCTGCGGCGCAGCGCCCGCAGGGCCTCGCCGAGCTTGACGCCGCGGCGGTGCATCGGCCTGGACTGGCTCTGCTGGTGGAGGCCGTAGAGGGCGAGGGCGGCGTGCTCGGCCTTCTGCTCGTCGGAGACCTCGTCGCGCAGGGCGAGGGTGTCGTTGACCTCGCAGCTGTAGAGCGGCCACATCTTGGGGCTGTCCATGACGGGGCGGCCGAGGCCGGAGCGCATGGCCGCGAGGTCCTCGCCGGGGGGTCGGCGCGGCTGCTTGGTGCCGGGGTCGAGTCGCCAGGTGTGGTCGGGGGCGGTGTGCTCGTCCCAGTACCGGCGCTGCTTGGCGGCGGTGGTGTGCTCAGTCGTCAAGGTCCGCTCCAGGGACGGGATCGGGTTCGAGGGCGGGTCCGGCCTCGGCAGCGCGGGCGGCGGCCGCTTCCCGGACGGCGTCGGCGTGACGGGGAAGGATCTCGTCGAGCCGGCGCCTGAAGTTCGCACCGGCGGTGCCGAGGTTGTAGGTCAGTGGCTTGCCCGACTTGCCGGCCGGGGTGACGCTGCGGCCCGCGAAGGTGGCGGCGGGAGCGGCCAGCAGCAGCTCGTTCGCCGCGTCCCGTGCCAGGCGGTGGGCCACTTCCTCCCAGGCCAGCCTGCCCCGCTCCAGGACCTCGTCGTCGGCCCCGGCGTCGCGGACGCCGGCGAGCAGGCGGCGCACCAGGGGGTCGAGGGTGTGCAGGAGGAGGTCGCCGGGGCGCTGGCCCTTGTCCCAGGGGATGGGGTCGGCGCCGGCGGCCCGGCGCAGGTCGGCGGAGAGGTTGTTGACGGCCTTCGCGAGCCGCTCCGCCTGCTCGGCCACGTCCAGGAGGAGCTGGTGGGCCTCGCTGTCCTGGTGGAGGGCGAGCAGGGGCAGGGGGATGGCGTCGTGGATGACGTCCTCGACGATGGCGGACTGGGTGCCATAGACCATGCCGAAGGTCTCGACCTGCAGCGGGTAGTCGGCGGGGAGCCGGCCGTCCTCCCGCAGGGCGCTGACCTCGTCGAGCAGGACGCTGGTCTCGAAGGCGCCGTCGGAGCTCTGGCGGGTGGGTGCGAGGAGGGCGTCCAGGCCACGCCAGGCGGCCTTGCCCTGGGTGTGGCGGCGCGGCCTGCGTTCGGGCAGGGCGGAGGCGGACTTCTTGGCGGGCGCGGTGAACGTCCAGGCGGTGTGCGGCTCCCGCTCGGACATCGGCGTCAGCCGGTCACCGGCACTGACGACCACCCTCGCAACCCTCTGCCGACCGGTCTCGTCCTGGTGCGGGATGAGGCGGATCCGCCTCGCCTGCCACGTCCACAGGTCGAGGAGGCCCTCGGCTTTACGGGGCTCCCAGACGGGTCTGTGCGGGCCGCGCATCCACTGCGGGACGCCGAGGACCTCGGGCGGGGTGACCGGGAGGTTCAGCAGGAGGGTCTCGTACAGGTTGCGCCCGGTGGGGACGATCACGCCGAGCTGGCCGAGCGGGCCGGTCGGATTCCCCGTGGTCTTGCCCGCCTTGACCTGGTCGTCACCGACGACGCCGGTCTTGATGGCGGCGGTGTCCCAGCAGTGGGCGTACAGGAGCCAGTGGGCGGCCTGGGCCGGCGTCAGGTCGAGCGGGTCCGCGTCGCTGCGGTTGGCGAACAGCGGGACGTTGTTGCCACTCGCCGCGGTCGCCACCAGGGCGGCGGAGCCCTTCGTCTCGTCCTTGGCGGTCCGTAGCCCGGCGACCTGCGCGAAGGGGGAGACCGGGTCGAAGAGGTCGAACTTCGCGCGGTACTTGTCGAAGTGGGCCTGGAGTCTGTCCAGTTCGTCCTGTGTGAACCCGTCCTTCTGCGCGAGCCGGTCGCCCTTGCTCCGGAGGGTCGCGGGTGCGCCGGTGGCGTGGGCGACGACGGGCAGCAGGACCTGACGCAGGACGGCCGGCAGCTGGGTGGAGAACTCGACGACAAGGCCCTCCAGTTCGTGGGCCCGGGCCAGGACCTCGGCGACACCCAGCTTCACGGGAGGCCCGCCGCCGACGGGGCGCACCATCAGCCACGGTTCGTCGACAAGGTTGTACCCAGGCACGCGCTGATCTCCCAACTGGCTTTGTCTAGCTCGCCGCTGACTCATCGTGGCATCGGTGAAGGTCTGCTGTGGGGCGAATGCTTGAATTGCCCCTCGGCCCCGCAGGACTCTGTGCGCGGGGATGGCCCCTGGCTCTGTCTGCGAGCCGGTCCCGGCTGCAAGTAGGCCCCGCGCTCGCGGGGTTGGAGTCGTGTGGGCGGAGCGGCACTCTGTCTCTCCTGCCCACACGCCCCGCTACCGGTACGGTCTTCCTCCGCTCACCACGAGGCCGAGCAGGTCGTCGTAGCGCAGCCGGAAGTCACCAATGACCGCTTCGCCCTGTCCGTCGAGCTCCAGGGCCAGGCTGTGGCGCAGCCAGGGATGGTCCCGCCAGCCCGGCAGCGGACCGAGCGCCTGCTCGGCCGCTTCGGTCAGCCTGGCGGGAAGGCGTACCGTGCCGGAGAGCACGTCGTCCACCGTCTCGGCCGCGACTTCGCCGTTCGGGCCGAGGCTGCGGCCCGTCACTGCCCGGAAGTCGTCCTCCCCGAGGCGGCGCACCAGGACGACCTCCGCGCTCGGGTCGCCATCCCGGACGAGCGCCTCGAACTGCCCCTCGGCCAGCTTGCCGAGGGCTCCGTAGTGCAAACCCGCTAGCGTCTGAGCCCCGTGCTCACCGGCACGGGTCAGCACGTACCCGGCAGCCTTCGCTCGACGCTTGGTCTGCCGTTCCTCCCACTCCTGCCGGGCCTGCGCCTCAGACTCGGCCCATGCCGCCGGGACGACCGGGTCCGTGCCGTAGACCCGGGCGACCAGGTCCGGCACCTGGCCAGGGATGCTCCACATGCCTTCGCCGGACGTCGCCGCCCGCTCGACCTCGGCGGCCGTGCGCAGCAGGAGGTAGCGGCCGTAGATCCCCTCGGAGGCCCGCAGGATGTACGGCGCCTTGTCGTCGTCGAGGCCGATGCCGGTGACGACGACGGTGGGCCGTGACAGCGTGTGGGGGCGTTTGACGCCGTCGTGGCGGTGGAGGCGTCCGATGCGCTGGAGAAGCAGGTCCATGGGCGCGAGGTCGGTGATCAGCAGGTCGGCGTCGACGTCGAAGGACTGCTCCGCGAGTTGGGTGGCGACGACGATCAGCCTGCCGGGGCGCTCGGATCCTTCTCTCGGCGGGCCGAGGAGCTCCAGCACCTCCTGGGTGCGGTCGGCCCGGTGGCCGGCGTGCAGACGGGCGTGCAGGAGCCGCACGTCGGCGCCGTACTCCTTGTGGAGGGCGTCGAACGTGGCCTGGGCGCGGGCCACGGTGTTGCGGATGATCAGCACGCATCCGCCGTCGGTCAGCCGCTCCCGCAGGTAGTCGGTCACGGCGGCGTCCGCCGGCCCGGCGGCGTCGCCCGCGGCCCGGGCATCCGTCTCCGCCGGCTGCTCGTGGAGCACTTCGACCCGTACCTGGAGATCGTGGCGCCACGACTCGGTGCTCTCGACGAGGACCTCCGGCTGCCCGTCCTGCCCCGGCCAGACCGCCGTCACGCTCGGATAGCCCTGCGGCTCGGGAAGCTCCGGCACCGCCGGGGCCTCCGCGGACCGCGTGCCGGCCAGGTAGGCGGCGGCCAGGTCGCGCCGCTGCTCGGGCGGAAGGGTCGCCGAGAGCAGCACCACCGGCACGCCGGCCTGCCCGAGCCACCACAAGCCCTCCAGCAGAAACTGCGACATGTAGACGTCGGCGGCATGGACCTCGTCGAGGATCACGACCTTGCCCATCAGGCCGGCCGTACGCAGCATCACGTGCTTGGTGCGGGTCGCGGCGTACAGGAGCTGGTCGATGGTGCCGACCGCGAACGGGCTCAGCAGACCTCGGCGACGGCCCAGGAACCACTCGGCGGGGACCCTGCGCTCCCCATCGGGGCATCCGTCGAAGCAGTCGGTCGACATCCCGAACTCGTCTTCCCCCACGGACGAGTAGTAGGAGTCGGCTTCCTGCCCCCACTCACCGGTGCCCTCCAGGAGGGCGCGCCATTGCTTGTTGACCATACGCTTGCCGTGCAGCAGCGCGACCTGGTCCTCCAGGCCGTCGCCGACCTCGCGCAGCCACGACCGGACCTGGGTGGACATCGGGTCCGCAGTCGCCTGGGTCGGCATGCCCAGGAACACTCCGTCCGCGCCATGACGGGCGGCCATCAGCTCGGCCGCCGCCAGCGCCGCCTTCGTCTTCCCCTCCCCCATCGGCGCCTCGACGATCACCAGCCCCGGCCCGCCCATCCGGCGCACCACGTCGAGGACCAACTCCTGCGAAGGCCTGGGCCCGTGGCCGAAACGGTCCCGGAACGCCTCCGGACCGGGCACCGGGAGCGTTCCCCAGCCACCGCGCAGGCCGAGCCGCGCCCACGCTGCCGCGGCCCGTTGCCGCGCCTGCGGCATCGTCACCCTCGCCAGATCCGACACGCCCGTGAAGTGCCGCTCGTCGCTGGCGATCCAGTCCGCCATCACCACGAAGCCGGCCAGCTGGAGTTGCATCGCTCGGCTCGGCACCTCCAGAGGCTCGACGGCGGCAAGCGGTGCCTCGCCCTCGTAGCCGAGCTCCCGGGAGAAGACCTCCACCAGCGCCGACTGCGCGAGCTTCCATTGCCGGGTGTTTCCCTGCAGCTTCTCGCTCCTCTTCGGCGGGCTCAGCTGCCCCAAGGTCGGGACCAGACCGTGGTGACCGGCGACCAGCGGCCAGACCCAACCGACCTGCTCCATCGACCACTGCGCGTCGGTAAGCAGTGCTCTCAACACACGGGCACCGGCTTTGTCGTGCCGCCAGGACGCCCCCTTCACCGCGTACTTGTCCCAAGTCAGGCCCGCCTGGCGGACCGCGGCCTCGCCAGCGAGATCGAGGCACTGGAACACCGGGGTGGCCTTGCCGCAGTCATGGATCCCGCACAGCCAGGCGAACAGCCGTCGCCCTCTCCCCTGTCCGCCCGCGACAGCGTCCAGACGCCGCCGCGTCACAGGCGACAGGTAACGGTCCCAGACGATCTCCGCCACGGCAGCGGTGTCCAGCATGTGCGACAACAGCAGGTTGGCCGTCCCTCCGGCTCGCCCGGCAGACTTGCCCCACAGGGCACCCAACCAGCCTTCTACCTCAGGCGGGTACCACTGCCAGCGGCCATCGACCATCGCCTCGACCTCCATGTCCGAGTACGCTTCGGAGCCTAGGTCGGGGCACTGACAATCCACCTTGGATTCACGAAGAGACAACGATCGGCGCATGAGGTCTGCTATGGGAAGCCCACCGAATCGAACTGAATCAACCGGCGCCAGTTGACGCAGATCACCGCAGGTCAGGAAGTGTCGGCCCCGCGCTCGCGGGGGTTGCTCCTGACGCGGCGGTGCGACTGAGCCACGCCGCGGGTCGGCCCCGCGCTCGCGGGGGTTGCTCCTGACGCGGCGGTGCGACTGAGCCACGCCGCGGGTCGGCCC
>NZ_JBHVET010000141.1:0-14188 GCF_042802135.1 Kitasatospora sp. NPDC057512 | reverse complement strand
ACTGCAGGGGGGACCCTGTGGGAGAGTAGGACGCCGCCGAACAATTCTTCTGAAGAACCCCCATCCGGGACCCGGATGGGGGTTCTTCGCGTTGTGGGCCGGCTGCGGGCGGGCCGGAAAGAATCTTGGCCGGCCGTGTCGAGAACCCGTGCCCGGCACCGTCCCCGGAGTGAACGCGGCCACAATGGGTCGCACCAGCTCCGAGGATCCGAGGAGAAGACGATGGCCAAGTACCTGCTGCTGAAGCACTACCGGGGTGCCCCGACCGCGGTCAACTGCGTGCCGATGGACCAGTGGACGCCGGAGGAGGTCACGGCGCACATCCGGTACATGCAGGACTTCGCGGACCGGCTGGAGAAGACCGGCGAGTTCGTCGACGGTCAGGCGCTCGCGCCCGAGGGGACGTGGGTCCGGTACGACGGCGAGGGGCGTCCGCCGGTCACCGACGGTCCGTTCGCCGAGACCAAGGACCTGATCGCCGGCTGGATGGTGATCGACGTCGACAGCTACGAGCGGGCCGTCGAGCTGGCCGGGGAGCTGTCGGCCGCTCCCGGGGCCGGGGGCGAGCCGATCCACGAGTGGCTGGAGCTGCGTCCGTTCCTGGCGATGCCGGCGACCATCACGGAGTGACGTCCCCGATGGACGAGGCCCTGCTGAGGAGCCTCACACCGAGCGTCCTCGGCGTTCTCGTCCGCCGCGGAGCCGACTTCGCGGCGGCCGAGGACGCCGTGCAGGAGGCGCTGGTCGAGGCGGTCCGGCTCTGGCCGGCCGAGCAGCCGCGCGATCCCAAGGGCTGGCTGGTCACCGTGGCCTGGCGCAAGTTCCTGGACGCGACCCGGTCGGAGGCCGCCCGTCGGCGCCGGGAGGACCTGGTCGACCGGGAGCCGGAGCCGGGGCCCGCGGCCGCCGTGGACGACACGCTCCAGCTCTACTTCCTGTGCGCCCACCCGTCGTTGACGCCCTCGTCGGCGGTGGCGCTGACGCTGCGTGCCGTGGGCGGGCTGACCACCCGCCAGATCGCCCGGGCCTACCTGGTGCCCGAGGCGACCATGGCGCAGCGGATCAGCCGGGCCAAGCGCACCGTCTCGGCCGTCAGGTTCGATCAGCCGGGGGACGTCGCGACCGTGCTCCGGGTCCTCTACCTGGTCTTCAACGAGGGGTACTCCGGCGATCTCGACCTCGCGGCCGAGGCGATCCGGCTCACCCGGCAGCTCGCGGCGGTGATCGACCACCCCGAGGTGGCCGGGCTGCTGGCCCTGATGCTGCTGCACCATGCCCGGCGGGCAGGCCGGACCGCGCCCGACGGCGCGCTGGTGCCGCTGGCCGAGCAGGACCGCGGCCGGTGGGACACCGGGCTGATCGCGGAGGGCATCGGCATCCTCCAGGGGGCCCTGGCCCGGGACCGGTTGGGCGAGTTCCAGGCCCAGGCGGCCATCGCGGCGCTGCACGCCGACGCGCCCACCGCCGGGGAGACGGACTGGGTGCAGATCGTCGAGTGGTACGACGAGCTCGTCCGGCTGACCGCCAGCCCGGTGGTGCGGCTCAACCGCGCGGTGGCGGTCGGCGAAGCGGACGGTCCGCGCGCGGGGCTGGCGGCGCTCGCGGAGCTGGACGACGCGCTGCCCAGGTACGCGGCGGTGGCGGCGTACCTCCACGAGCGGGACGGGGACCCGGTGGCGGCGGCCCGGTTGTACGCGGAGGCGGCGCACCGGGCGCCCGACCTCGCCGAGCGCGACCATCTGACCCGTCAGGCGGCCCGGCTCAACACGCTTCTGAAGGGCCGTCGGACCGATTGAGCCCGGCCGGGTAGGGGGCTCAGAGCCGGCCGGCGGCCTTCAGCGCCAGGTAGGTGTCGGCGAGGGCGGGGGCGATCCGGGCCGGCGGGGCGTCCAGGACGGTGACGCCGTGGCGGGTGAGGTGCTCGGCGGTGGCCCGGCGGTCGGCCCGGGTCCGTTCGGCGGCCGCCGCGCCGTAGACGGCCTCCAGGGTGCCCCGCCCGGCGGCGAGGGCGTCCAGCTGCGGGTCGGCGACCGAGGCGAGGACGACCTCGTGGCGCTTGGTGAGCATCGGCAGCAGCGGACGCAGGCCGTCCTCGACCGGGGCCGCGTCGAGGCCGGTGAGCAGCACGATCAGCGAGCGCTGCGGCGCCATCTTGAGCGCGGTGGCGACCAGCGAGCGCATGTCGGTCTCGTGCAGCGCGGGTTCCAGCCCGGCCATCGCGTTGGTGAAGGCGGGCAGCACCTCGTGGGCCGAGCTGCCGGCCACCGCGACGCGCTTGCGGGAGTCGTGGGCGAGCAGGTCGACCCGGTCGCCGGCCCGGGTGGCGAGGGCGGTGAGCAGCAGCGCGGCGTCGAGGGCGGCGTCCAGGCGGGGCGCGTCGCCGACCCGGCCGGCCGAGGTGCGGCCGGTGTCGAGGACGACGAGGATGTGCCGGTCGCGTTCGGGGCGCCAGGTGCGGACGGCGACAGTGTTCCGGCGGGCGCTGGCGCGCCAGTCGATGGAGCGGACGTCGTCGCCGGGCAGGTACTCGCGCAGGGAGTCGAACTCGGTGCCCTGGCCGCGGGTCAGCACCGAGGTGCGGCCGTCGAGTTCGCGCAGCCGGGCGAGCCGGGAGGGCAGGTGCTTGCGGCTGGCGAACGGGGGCAGCGCGCGGACCGTCCAGGGGACGAGGTGCGAGCCCTGGCGGGCGGCCAGGCCGAGCGGGCCGAGCGAGCGGACCGTCACCCGGTGGGCGTGGTGGTCGCCGCGACGGGTGGGGGTGAGCACGGTGGTGATCCGGCGCCGTTCGCCGCCGGGGAGGGCCAGGGCGTGCCGGGAGGCGGCCTCGGCGGTGCCGGGGCGCCAGGCGGACGGGGCCCAGGCGTCGCGGACCAGGCCGCGGAGCGGCCGGCCGGAGGGGTTGGTGACGGTCAGTTCGACGGTGGCGGGCTCGCCGAGCCGGACGGTGGTGTCGCCGCTCCGCCCGAACCGCAGGCCGCGGACCGGGGCGGCGAGCACCAGGTCGACCGCGACGGCGACCAGCACCGCGCCGGTGACCAGGCCGATCCCGGTCCAGGACGGCAGCAGCAGGCCCACGACGAGCGCGCCGAGTGCGGCGAGCAGGGCGGTTCGCCCGGTGAGGGCCATGCGGTGCGCTCCTTCGGAAGCCCGTGCGTCGGAACCCGTGGGCCGGGAGCCGGAACGGGTGGGGTACGGCGGGGTGGGGTGGGGGTCAGCGGGGTGCGGGCGTCTGGGCGAGGACGGCCTGGATGACGGAGTCGGCGGTGACGCCCTCCATCTCGGCCTCGGCGCGCAGCGCGACCCGGTGCCGCAGGGTGGGCAGGGCGAGCGCCTTGACGTCGTCCGGGGTGACGTAGTCGCGGCCGGCCAGCCAGGCCCAGGCGCGGGAGGCGGCGAGCAGGGCGGTGGCGCCGCGCGGGGAGACGCCGATGGACAGCGACGGGGACTGCCGGGTGGCCCGGCAGAGGTCGACGATGTAAGCGAGGACCTCGGGGGAGACGGTCAGCCCGGCGATCTGCTCGCGGGCGGCGGCGACGTGCTCGGGCCCGGCGACCGGGCGGACGCCGGCCGCGCCGAGGTCGCGCGGGTCGAAGCCGGCCGCGTGCCGGGAGAGCACCTGGAACTCCTGGTCGCGGTCGGGCAGCGGCAGGACCAGCTTGAGCAGGAAGCGGTCCAGCTGGGCCTCGGGCAGCGGGTAGGTGCCCTCGTACTCGACCGGGTTCTGGGTCGCGGCGACCAGGAACGGGACGGGCAGCGCGCGCGCTTCGCCGTCCACGGTGACCTGGTGCTCCTCCATGGCCTCCAGCAGGGCGGCCTGGGTCTTCGGCGGGGTGCGGTTGATCTCGTCGGCGAGCAGCAGGTTGGTGAAGACCGGGCCGGGCTGGAAGGAGAACTCGGCGGTGCGGGCATCGTAGACGAGCGAGCCGGTGACGTCGCCGGGCATCAGGTCGGGGGTGAACTGGATGCGCTTGGTGCCCAGGCTGAGCGCGGTGGACAGGGTGCGCACCAGCAGGGTCTTGGCGACGCCGGGGACGCCCTCCAGCAGCACGTGGCCGCCGCAGAGCAGGGCGACGACCAGGCCGGTGACGGCCGCGTCCTGGCCGACCACGGCCTTGCCGATCTCGGCGCGCAGGGCGGTCAGCGCGGCGCGCGGGTCGGTGGCGGGGGTGGCGGGCGCCGTGCCGGGGACGGGGCGGAGCTGGGCGGTTGCCTGGTCGGTCACGGGTTCCGTACCTGCCTTTCGAGGGCGTCGAGGTCGTCGGCGAGCCGCAGCAGCGCGGCGTCGTCGGTCGGGGGCGGGCCGTACAGCAGGGCCCGGACGTCCCCGGCGGGCCGTTCGGACAGCCGGTCGGCCACGGCGACGCAGAGCGCGTCGGGGTCGGGTGCGCCGGCCCGGAGCGGGACGCCCAGGGCGGGGGCGAGGCGGTGGGCGGTGGCGCCGCGCAGCGCCTCGGCGGCGCGGCCGCGGGCCTTGGCCCGCCGGTAGAGGCGGGCGCGGCCCTCGGTGGTCTCGGCGGCGCGGACCACCACGGGCAGGTTCTCGCTGACCACCGGGCCGAGCCGGCGGCCGCGCCAGAGGGCGGCGAGCACGGCGGCGACGGCGAGCTGGTAGCCGGCCCAGTGCCAGCCGCTCGGCAGGAAGTCGCCGAAGCTCTTGGTGCGGGCGCCCTCGGGGAGCGGGGCGGAGTAGTCGGGCAGGTGCCAGGTGAGGCGGGGCTGCGAGCCGAGCAGGCCGAGGGCGAGGGCGGCGTCGCCGTCCTTGGCCAGTTCGCGGTTGTGCAGGAAGGTGCCGCTGCCGAGCACGATCACGTCGCGGTCGCCGTCGCCGGCCGGGAGGACGACCAGCGGGTAGCCGTGGGCGCGCGGGTAGCACCCGGTGCCGCGGCTGCCGCTGGTGTAGAGCATGCCGCCCTGCTGGGCGCTGCCGGCCCGGACGGCCTCGGTGAGGGCGCACTCCGGGGGAGTGGAGCGGACGGAGGCGTACGGGAGTCCGCCGGCGTCGTCGGACAGCCGGATGCCGGGGGCGAGCGCGGTGAGCGCGGCCGGGCCGGGGGCGACCAGGACCAGCCGCCGGTGCCGGGCGGCGGCGACGGCGCGCAGCTGGGCGGGGTCGAGCAGGTCGGGTTCGGGCAGGACGAGGGTGTCCGGGCCGGCCGGGGCGGCGGTCGGGTCGGTGGTGAACTCGGCCTTGAGGCCCTGGCGTTCGAGCAGGGCGACGACGGCGTGGGTGCCGTCGCGGTCGTACGAGCGCGGGTCCAGCGGCGGGTAGCGGCGGTCCTGGCCGAGGGCGGACACGGCGGCGGCGCCGATCAGCAGGGCGGCGAGGACGGCCAGGTACCAGCGGGCGCGGCGCCACAGGCCGCGGGTGGTCGGGGCGAGGCTGGTGGGGGCGGCGGGCGGTGTCGCGGGGGCGGGGACGGAACCGGTCATGCCGCTCCTCCCGGGGACGGAGCCGAAGCCGAGGCGTCGGGGGTGAGGACCGGGCGGGTGCGTTCCAGCGTCCGGTCGAGCTCGTGCAGCAGCCGGTACGCGCTCTGGTCGGCGGTGCGCTCGCCGTACGCGATGTCGTCGAAGGTGCGGGCGGCCGCGGCCAGCGCGGCGGCGTGCTCGGGCAGCGCCTGGCCGGCCTCGGCGGCGGCCTCGTCGGCGGTGCGGCCGGGGCGGGTGTCGAGCAGGGTGCGCTCCTCCAGGCCGCGCACCAGGGCGCGCATCTGTTCGCGGACGGCTTCGGTCCAGCGGCCGGCGGCGGCGTGTCCGGCGGCGTCCGCCCGGTACCGGTCGGCGCTGCGCGGGCCCTCGGTGCCGTACACGTCCTGGACGGTGCGGGCGGCGCGGCGGGGTGCGCCGAGGCGCCACCAGAGCGCGCCGCCGATCAGCACCGCGACGATCAGGAAGAGGACCAGCCCGGTGGTGCCGGTGGTGCCGTCGCCGGAGATGCTGTCGAGCGCCTTGGCGATGTGGTCGTAGATCCAGTCCGTGACGCGTTTCAGTACGGACGGGTCGTGCTTGTGGTACTCCGCGTCGAGCAGCTCGTCGCGGGCGGCCTCGCGCGCCGGGTCACGCGGCACGGTGACCGGTGCGCCGCCCGCGGCGAGGAGCCTGTCCCCCCAGTTAGGCATCCGGCTCAGCGCCTCGCCGGTGCCGGGTCGCCCTGCGCGCCCCGGCCGGTGCCGCCCTGCTCGGGCAGGCCGGCCGCGCGGGCGAGTTCGATGTCCAGGGCCTCGCGGCGGATCCGCTGGTCGATGTAGACCAGCACGCCGACGGCGGCGATGAAGGGGGTGGTGAAGGTGCCGGCGATGATCCCGGCGACCGCCAGCAGGAGCAGCATGGCCACGCCCTGGTCGGCGGTGTCGGGCAGGCCCTGGGCGTTGAGGCTCTCGAAGCCCAGCAGCAGGCCGAGGAACTGGAACGGGACGACGACGACCATCGCGACGACGAGCGCCAGCACGTGGCCCAGCAGGGTGATGCCGAAGACCCGCCACCAGGCGCCGCGGACCAGGCGCCGCGAGCGCGACAGCGCCGTCAGCACACCCTGCTTCTCCAGCATCAGGGCGGGCGCGGCGAGGCTGAAGCGCATCCACAGCCAGACGGCGACCGGCACGGTCAGCAGGCCGACCAGGGTGAGCAGGCCGGCGAGGGCGACGGAGCCCTGGCCGGCGAGGGTGTAGCCGATCAGCGGGGTGAAGCCGAGCAGGACCACGCCGGGGCCGAGCAGGACGGTGAGCAGGGTCAGTCCGAGCAGCTGCAGCAGCCGGGGGCGGGCGTCGCGCCAGGCCTCTCCGGCGGTCGCCGAGCGGCCGAGGACGGCGCGGCTGACCACGATGGTGAGCAGCGCGGTGGCGAACACGTTGAGCAGCAGTTCGAGCGGCAGTCCGGCGAGCATCCGCAGGGTCTGGGTGGCCTCGCCGGTCTTGCCCTTGACGAGCAGGTTGACCACGAGGCTGCCGGCCTGGGCGACCACGGCGATGCCGAGCGAGAGCGCGAGCACGGTGCGCCAGTGCCGGCGGACGGTGGTGACGGCAGCGTCGAGCAGTTCGCCGAAGCTCAGCGGGCGCAGCGGGATGACGCCCGGCTTGGGGCTCGCCGGGGCGCCCCAGCCGTACGGGCGGTGGCCGCCGGGAGGCTGCTGTCCCCACTGCTGCCCCCAGTGCTGTCCGTTCCCGGGGGCGCCGGCCGGGCCGGTCCAGCCGGGGGCGGCCTGTGGTGGTGCCGACGGCCCGGGCACGGCGGCGGGCGCGTCGGCCGGGGGCCGGGCGTCGTCGCGGGGCGGCTCGGACGAGCTGGGCGAGGCCCAGCCCGGGGTGTCGGTCATCACTGCTCCTCGGAGGGCGTCACGGGCGCGACTGCGAACGGATCTTCCGCCCGCGCGCAGCGCCCATCGTGCCATGGGGCCGGAAACCGGCCCCATGGCGATCCGGTTGCTGATCGGCAACGGTCCTCCGCGGCGGGTCGGGCGGTGCTCCGGCGCGGGTTCGCGGGGGGTCGGGAGGCGCTTCCGGGGGAGCATTCGCCCGGTATGGCCGGAATGCACCGGTGGGGGAGTTGGCCGTTCTGGAGCATTGGCACTGCTGTGCGGCAGGTCACAATCCGGTAATGAGAAGATGGACGCATGAAGGGACGCGTCCTCGTCGTTGATGACGACTCCGCACTGGCCGAGATGCTCGGTATCGTGCTGCGTGGTGAGGGTTTTGAGCCGTTTTTCGTCGCGGATGGGGACAGGGCGCTAGCCGCCTTCCGGGAGACCAAGCCGGACCTGGTCCTGCTCGACCTGATGCTGCCCGGCCGGGACGGCATCGACGTGTGCCGGCAGATCCGGGCCGAGTCCGGCATCCCGATCGTGATGCTGACCGCGAAGACCGACACGGTCGACGTGGTGGTGGGCCTGGAGTCGGGGGCCGACGACTACGTCACCAAGCCGTTCAAGCCCAAGGAGCTGGTGGCCCGGGTGCGCGCCCGGCTGCGCCGCGCCGAGGAGCCGACGCCCGAGCAGCTGACCATCGGCGACCTGGTGATCGACGTGGCCGGCCACTCCGTGAAGCGGGACGGCCGGGGCATCCCGCTGACCCCGCTGGAGTTCGACCTGCTGGTCGCGCTGGCCCGCAAGCCCTGGCAGGTGTTCACCCGCGAGGTGCTGCTGGAGCAGGTCTGGGGCTACCGCCACGCGGCGGACACCCGCCTGGTCAACGTCCATGTGCAGCGCCTGCGTTCCAAGATCGAGAAGGACCCGGAGCGCCCCGAGATCGTGGTGACCGTCCGCGGCGTCGGTTACAAGGCGGGACCCAGCTGACGTGACGGACCGGGCAGACGACACCCCGTCGGGTTCCGCGACCGACGGGGCCGGGGCTGTGCGCGGCGACGTGCTGAGTTCGACCACCCGTCGCCGACGCGGCCCTTCCGGCGTGATCGCACTGGTGAAGCGTCAGCTGCGCCGTCCCACGCACCGGGTGGCCGCGCTGTACCGGCGGTCGATCCAGCTGCGCGTGGTCGCGGTGTCGCTGCTGGCGTCCATCGCGGTCGTCCTGGTGCTGGGCGTGGTCGTGGTGGCGCAGGTGCGCACCGGCCTGCTGGGCACCAAGACGGACGCCGCCCGCGCGCAGGCCCGGATCGGCTTCCAGGTCGAGCAGAAGAAGATCGACGAGGCCCGGGACCAGAAGCTGCGGGGCACCGCCGACCCGACCGTCGACGAGATCGGCACCTGGCTGCTGCGGCAGGTCAACGACCTGGCCGGGAGCGGGCAGACCGTCTACTCGGTGATCGCGATGTCCCCCGGCACCGGCGCCGTGGTCCCCGACGGGGGCGGCTTCGCGCCGCGCTACTCGGGCGACATCCAGCCGATCAGCATCCCGGACACCCTGCGGGCCAAGCTGGCCGCCGAGCCGGGCCAGATGTTCGAGCAGCCGACCCGGATCCAGCGCTCGCCCGGCAGCAGCGTCACGTCCGAGCCCGGGCTGGCCCTCGGCATGCAGTTCCGCGGCCCGGCGGAGACGTCGTACCAGCTGTTCTACGTGTTCTCCTTCGGCCAGGAGACCGAGACCCTCAACCTGGTCACCGGCACCCTGGCGACCGCCGGGGTGTTCGTGGTGATCCTCATGGGCGGCATCGCCTGGGTCGTGGTGCGCCAGGTGGTCACTCCGGTCCGGATGGCCGCCGGGATCTCCGAGCGGCTCGCCGACGGACACCTGGAAGAGCGGATGAAGGTCACCGGGACGGACGACATCGCCCGGCTCGGGGAGTCCTTCAACCGGATGGCCAACGCCCTCCAGGCGCAGATCCGCCAGCTGGAGGAGCTGTCCCGGGTGCAGCGGCGGTTCGTCTCGGACGTCTCGCACGAGCTGCGCACCCCGCTGACCACGGTCCGGATGGCCGCCGACCTCATCTACGACAGCCGCGAGGACCTGGACCCGATGGCGGCCCGCTCGGCGGAGCTGCTGCAGGGCCAGTTGGACCGCTTCGAGTCGCTGCTCGCCGACCTGCTGGAGATCAGCCGCTTCGACGCCGGCGCCGCGATCCTGGACGCCGAGCCGGTCGACCTGCGCGAGATCGTCGCCCGGGTGGTGGAGGCCGCCGAACCGCTCGCCGAGGCCAAGGGCAGTGCCGTGGTGATCCGCGGCGACGGCGAGCCGGTGCTGGCCGAGGTGGACTCCCGCCGGATCGAGCGCATCCTGCGCAACCTGGTGGTCAACGCGCTGGAGCACGGCGAGGGCCGCGACGTGGTGGTCCGGCTGGGCTCGGCGGACGGCGCGGTCGCGGTCGGCGTGCGCGACTACGGCATCGGCCTCAAGCCGGGCGAGGCGTCCCGGGTGTTCCACCGCTTCTGGCGGGCGGACCCGTCCCGGGTGCGGACCACCGGTGGCACCGGCCTCGGCCTGTCCATCGCGGTCGAGGACGCCCACCTGCACGGCGGCTGGCTCCAGGCCTGGGGCGAGCCCGGTGGCGGCTCGCACTTCCGGCTCACCCTGCCGCGCACCCGCGGCGGCGAGATCAGCCGGGCGCCGTTCCGGCTGGAGCCGGAGGACTCCCGCAACAACCGGGGCCTGGGCGCGCAGGGCACGCCGTACCGGCGGGCGATCAGCCCGGCCGGCGCGACGGCGACGGCCGCCGTCGAGGAGCAGGCGGAGACGCCGGAGACGGTGAGCGGCGGCCTGGGCAGCGGGCTCGGCGGGGTGCTGAACATCGGCCCCGGGCTGGGCCGGCGCAAGCTGCCCGAGGGGCCGCGCGCGGACCCCTCGGACGTGTGGACGGCCGCCGGGTACGGGGCCACCGGCGCCCAGGTCATGGTGGACCCGACGCCGGGACGGCCGTCGGTGGCACAGCGGACGGCGGAGCCGGACGCGACGGGTGGGACGACGGACGCGGAGGGGTCGCAGCGTGCGAAGGACGAGCAACAGGACTGAGCCGCGGCTCCTCGCGGTGGTCGGCGGGCTGCTCGGCGCCCTGGTGGCGAGCGGCTGCGCGGCCATGCCGGATTCCGGCGGCATCACCAAGGTGGAGCTGTCCCAGGGCTCGGCGGACAAGGACCTCCAGGCCCGGGTCTACCCGGTGGCGCCCGCCCGGGGCGCCAAGCCGCGCGAGCTGCTGAACGGGTTCCTGGACGCGGTGACCGCCGACGAGGGGTACGACACCGCGCGCAAGTACCTCACGGAGAGCGCCGCCGCCACCTGGAACCCGGACGCCGGGACCAAGGTGCTCTCCGCCACCGGCATCCCGGTCGGCCAGGACGTCACCGACACCGACACCACGGCGTCGGTGCAGGTGAGCGGGCAGCGGGTCGCCAGCGTCGACGAGAGGCACTCGTACGAGCGGGTCGCCGGGCAGAACAACGACTCGTCCGACTTCACCTTCGTCCGGCAGAAGGACGGCGAGTGGCGGATCGACAGGCTGCCGCCCGGCGTGATCATGAACGAGACCAACTTCCGGAACAGCTTCCGGCAGGTCGAGCGGTTCTTCTACACCGCGCCCGACCCGTCCTCGGCGGTGTCCGGGAGCGCCGGCCAGGAGGTGCTGGTCGCCGACCCGGTCTACCTGCGGCGCCGGATAGACCCGCTCACCTCGGCCGTCCGGGCGCTCGTCGACGGCCCCTCCGTCTGGCTCTCGCCGGTGGTCCGTACGGCGTTCCCGGCCGGCACCACGGTCGACAAGGTGAGCATCGACGACAACCGGGTCGCCCACGTGCAGCTCGGCAAGGCGGACACCGGCGAGCCGACGGCCTGCCGGCGGATGGCGACCCAGCTCTTCTACACCGTCGCCGACCAGGGCAAGGGCCAGATCACGCGGCTGGAGCTGAAGGGGCCGCACGGCTCCTGCACGGCCGCCCGCGGTGACTCGCCGTCCACCGGCCCCGGTGCCCTGGCCGGGGCGACGACGGCGACGCAGTACTACCAGCGTGCCGACGGAGCCCTGGTGGCGACCGACGAGGTGCGCCCCGGCGACCCGGTCCGCGGGGTCCTCGGCAAGCCGCAGTCGAACACCAGGCCGCCGCTCGGCGCCTTCGCGGTCAGCCGCACCGGCTCCCAGGCCGCCGCGATCAGCGAGGACGGCCACCAGGTCTGGTCGGTGCCGCTGTCGGACAGCGCGGTGGCCATGGGCGAGCCGGTGCTCACCTCGCCGGCCAAGGGCGGCGACAAGGAGGACGGCTTCGCCTCGCCCACCTGGGACGGCCGCGGCGACCTCTGGGTGGTGGACCGCAACAAGCAGGCCCCGCGGGTGGTGATGGTGCGCGGCGCCAAGTCGTACACCGTGCCGGTCGAGGGGCTGACCGGCCAGACCGTGCAGGCGCTGAAGATCTCCTCGGACGGCGTCCGGGTCGCCCTGGTGGCCAGGACCCCGGGCTCGGCCGTCCGCTCGCTGTGGTTCGGACTGGTCGTGCACGACGGCACCCCGCAGGCGCCGACCGCGAAGATCACCGCGCTGCACCGGGCCGCTCCCACGCTCACCGACGTCGCCTCGGTGTCCTGGGCGGAGACCGACCAGCTGCTCGTGCTCGGCAAGGAGGCCGACCGGACCCAGCAGCTGTACTTCATCAGTACGGACGGCTCGCAGAGCACCGAGACCCAGCTGCAGAGCGCCGAGAGCATGCTGACCGTCTCGGCCTCGGAGTCCCGCGGGGACAGCCTGACCCAGACGCCGCCGGTGCTCGCGATGGGCGAGGTCAAGCAGGCGGACGGCAAGCCGAGCGAGATCAAGGCCTTCCGCCTGGTCAACAACCAGTGGCGGGAGACCTCGCTGATCGACAAGCCGCGGTCCTTCTTCTACGCGGGCTGACGCCGCGTCCGGGACGGCCGAGGCCCCCGGCCCGGCCTGACGGGGTGTCGGCGGCGGTGACGGTCAGTCGGCGGTGACGGTCAGTCGGCCGGGCGCGCCGTGGCCGCGACGGTGGCGCCCGCCCGGGCCGGGAGGCCGGCGTCGGCCAGTGCCCGGGCGGCCTCGGCGAGGCTGGCCCCGGTGGTCACCAGGTCGTCCACCAGCACCGGGTGACGGCCCGCCAGGCTTCCCGGTGCGCCCAGGCCCGCCGCCCCGGTCCGGGCGTGCGGCAGCACGGTGAGCGCGCCGTGCAGGTTGCGGCGCCGTTCGGCCGCGTTCAGCCCGGCCTGGTCGGCGACCGGCCGCGCGTGCCGCAGCAGCGGCGCGGCCCGGACGTCCAGGCCGGCCCGGCGCAGCGAGCGGGCGGCCGCCCCGGCCAGCCGCAGCGTCGGATCGTGCCCGCGGGCGCGGACGGCCGGGCGCGCCGAGGGCATCGGGACCAGCAGCAGCGGCGCGGCCCCGGCCCGCGCGCCCAGGGCGGAGCACACCGCCCGGCCGAGGGCCTCGCCGAGCGGCCCGGCCAGCCGCAGCGCGCCCCGCTCCTTGTGGGCGAGCAGCAGCTGCCGGACCGGACCGGTGTACGGCGCGGCGGCGTGCGTCCAGGGCAGCAGGGTGGGGGCGGGCCGCGCGGCGGCCAGCGCGTGCCGGCAGGCCGGGCAGAGCTGGGTGCGTTCACTGCCGCAGCCCGCGCAGTCGGCGGGCAGCAGGACGTCCAGCAGCCCGGCCAGTGCGTGGCCGAACGGCCCCTGGGCGGACGGCGGACGGGCGGGGGAGGGGAACGGCGGCACGGCTGCTCCTGGCGGCGGCAGGCACGGAGAGTCAGCACAGAATCGGCCGTACGGGGGGCGTTGTCCAGGTATTTACCCTTACTTCACCCGCGAGAGGGTAGACAGGGTGGACCGGCTTGACCGCCCGACCGCAGTATCGGGTCATACCCTCCTTATCGCCTGGGGAGGCGAAAAACCCGTGTGAGGTGTTCGATAAGGCCCAGGGGGTTTCAAACGTCCCTGGTGGGGAGGAAGTGAGGTGAGGGCCAGTCGTTTCCGCCGCTGGCGGCGGGGACGGGGGGCCGGCAGTGGATGGGCTGGTCCAGCTGGGTCTCAGTCCGGTCCGGTAGCACCCGGATCGGCGTCAGCACGAGGGATCGGAGTTCTGCGTGGACATCGTCGTCAAGGGCCGCAAGACCGAGGTGCCCAAGAGGTTCCGCGAGCACGTGGCCGAGAAGCTGGAGAAGGTCCAGAAGTTCGACGCCAAGGCCATCAGCCTCGACGTCGAGGTGTCCAAGGAACACAACCCGCGGCAGGCCGACCGCTCCGACCGGGTGGAGATCACTCTCCGCAGCCGCGGCCCCGTGATCCGGGCGGAAGCCGCCGCCGGTGACCCGTACGCGGCGCTCGACCTGGCTTCCGCGAAGCTCGACGCGCAGCTGCGCAAGTCCGCGGACCGGCGTCGGGTGCACAAGGGCGGCGCGAACGGCCGCACCCCGATCAGCGTCGCCGAGGCGACCGCGGCCCTGGCCGCGCTGCCGGAGACGACGGCGCCGGAGGGCGAGACGAACGGCGCCGTCCGCAAGACCATGATGGGATCCCTGGAAGTGGAGGGCGAGGGCCCGCTGGTGGTCCGGGAGAAGACGCACCCGGCCGCCCCCATGGCGCTGGACCAGGCGCTCTACGAGATGGAGCTGGTCGGCCACGACTTCTACCTCTTCGTGGAGAAGGACAGTGGCCTGCCGAGCGTGGTCTACCGCCGGCACGGTTACCACTACGGCGTCATCCACCTGCAGACCGACCTCGCGGCCGGGCCGGGCGGCGGGGCGGGCGGCGCGATCGGCGGGGCCGACGACGAGGACTGACCGTCCGAGCAGCGATGGAGGGGTGACCCCGGCGGC
>NZ_JBHVET010000140.1:0-14219 GCF_042802135.1 Kitasatospora sp. NPDC057512 | reverse complement strand
AGCATGGACACCAGGAGTTCGTGGCCGCAACCTACCCCGTCTCGGCGATCTGCGCGAGACTCTTGATCTTGGCTGAAATGCTGCGGGTGCCAACACCCCGCACCGGCCCCGCCCGCCCAGATAGGTGATGGACCGTCAATCACCCTAAAGAGCTAGTACGACCACGGTCATAATCCTCTCAACCGGGGCCCCCACGGCCCCGTAACGGCCCGGGAAGGTGACACCCCGACCGGGCCCCGCCGGTGCCGCCGGATTCGGGGCGCTCAGCTCGCCTCGGCGGGCTCCAGGCCGACCCTCACCGTGAGGTGGTGCAGCCGTTCCGCGAGCACCCTCCGGCCGTCACCCGAGATCGTGTCGAGCGCGACCATAGCGGTCACGATGACGTCCGCCAGCCCTGCCCGTCAGGCTGCGGACGGCTGCCGGTCGGCGAGGAGCAGCGCGAGGGGGCCGCCCTGGAGGAGGAACCGCCCTTCGCCGACTGCGGCGAGGGCGTCCTCCATCGGCCACCACATCAGCTTGAAGCCGTCCTCCCCGGGCGCCAGCTCCTGGGGGCCGAGGGTGAGGTCCCGGGCCTCGAAGAGGTGCAGGCGCGCCGTCGAGCCCGGCACGATGGCGTACGACCCGAGCGGGCGCCAGGTCGCGGCGGTGATCCCGGCCTCTTCGCGTAGCTCGCGCTGCGCGCACTTCTCCGGGCTCTCGTCGCCCTCCTGGCGCCCTCCTGGCAGGAACAGGTACTCGCCACCGTGCAGGGGGAACGGTGCGGTCAGCACGGCGACCAGGCCGTTGGAGTCACGGGCCACGATCACGGCCGCGTCCCGGGTGGGCAACTGCGTGTTGGTCATGCACGGAGGTTAAGCCGCGGTCAGACCACCATGCAGGCGAACGGCACGTTCGTCACCGTCGGGTGGATGATCCCGCGCCCGTGGTAGCCGTCCTCACCGAAGGCGTCCCCGTGGTCGGCACACAGGACGACCAACCACCTCCTGTCGCTGGTCAGGCCGTCGACCAGGTCGCCCAGGTGCTCGTCGGCGTACGCGAGGGCGGCGGCCTGCGACTGCCAGGAGTCGGAGCTGTCGCCGAGGTAGTGGCCGTGGGGCACATGCGTCGCCGAGACGTTGACGAACAGGAACAGGGGACGGTCCGCCCGGGCCCCGGCGACGTCGAGCAGGCCGTCGAAGTCGGCCGCCGCGCTCTCACCGCCACCGTCCAGACCGAGACCACCATGGGCAAGGTCCGCCTGACCGCCCTCGCCGACCGCCTCCCGAACAACAGCACGGCCCGGACCTTCCGTGAGGAGATCCGGGCCGCCATCGCCTGACCGGTCAGCCGGCCGACGTCTCGGCGCTGATCCAGTTCAGGTAGCTCTCGGCGCCGGCCACGACCGGCACCGCGACGAGCTCCGGCACGTCGTACGAGTGACGCTCCTTGATGAAGTCGCCGAGCGGGCCGACCAGTTCGGCGCGGGTCTTGAAGTCGATCCGCCACTCGTCGCCGGACTGCACCTCACCGTCCCACCAGTACACCGAGCGAATCGGGTAGACCTGCGCGCACGCGGCCAGCCGCTCCCCGATCACCTTTGCGGCCAGCTCGCGGGCCTTCGTCTCGTCGTCATGGGTCGTCGTCACCACGAGGAAGTCACTCATGGCCCGAGCGTAACCATTCAGATCATGCCCCGGGGGGAACAGTCCGGTGCCTGGCCCGGGAGCGTGACGATCCATCACGCGCCGCCTCCATGAACGCTACGACACCGCCCACACCAGGAGCAGCACCGTGGCCACCCAGCCCAAGGCCCTGACCGTCAGCTACCACACCGCCGACAATCTGGCCGCCGCCGCCTCAGCCGCCGTCCTTCCCGTCGTCCCCGCCGCCGAAGGCGGACTCGAACTCGTCGATGTCCTCCTGGCCCAGCGAGATCAGCGAGAAGTCCGACGGGGTGTGGCCGCCGGAGCCCTCGTCGGCGTGCCGCACCAGGCCCTCCAGCACCGCCCGCCAGCGCTCGGCGAGGTCCGCCAGCTCCGCCCCGCCGAGCAGCCCGGCCGGCGACTCCAGGACGAAGGACAGCTCGGGGCCCTCGGGCAGGTCCCGCGCCCGGCCGTTGATCTCCAGCACGTGCCGCAGCGGCATCGCCGGGTCGACACCGCCGGGCATCACGTGCTCGCCCGCCGACGTCCACGGCCGCCCACCGGCCGCGGAGCCCGCCTCCGCCGGCGCCTCCGCACCCGGGGAGCCCGCCTCCTCACCGGACCCGCCGAACCGGCCCAGGTAGTTGAACCCGATCTGCGGCGCCGCCAACGGCGCGAGCACCGCCCGGGTGGCCGGGTTCGCGTACCTCAGCAGCCCGTACCCCAGGCCGTCGCCCGGCCGCTGCCGCAACTGCTCCTTGACCCGCTTGATCAGCCGCGCCACGTCCTCCCCGCCCGCCCGCACCTCGGCCGGGTCGATCGGCCCGGTCTCCAGCCACGCCGGGTGGACGGCGGTGAACCAGCCGAGCGTGCGCGTCAGGTCCATGTCCTCCGACAGCGGCACCCGGCCGTGCGCCTCCCGGTCGACCAGGAAGCCCTCCGGCACCGGCCTGCCCCGGGCGCGCAGCCACTCGCCGAGCGCCGCGACCAGACCGGACAGCAGCACGTCGTCCACGCCCGCGTGGAAGGCGGCGGGCAGGGCCGCCAGCAGCGGCCCCGCGGTGCGCGCCGGGACGGTCAGCTCGGCGCGCGAGCGGCCGCCGCCCGCGGTGTCCACGCGCGGGTCCAGCGGCCGGTCGGCGAGCGGCGCCTCGACCCGGTCCACCACCCGCCGCCAGTCCGGCAGTTCGTCCACCGTCCGCTGCGCCCGGGCCCGCTCGGCCAGGGCGAGCGCCCAGCGGCGGAACGACGTCGCCTCGGCGGCGACCGCCGCCCGGGCCGCGTCCGCGCCGCCGCCGGCCAGGGCCGCGTGGGCCAGGGCCAGGTCGGGCACCAGCACCCGCCAGGAGACGCCGTCGATCACCAGGTGGTGGGCCGTCAGCAGCACCAGGCCGCTGCGCCCGGCGCCGCGCTCCAGGAGCACGGCGCGCAGCATCACGCCGTCGCGCGGCGCGAGCGCGGCCTCGGCGGCGGTGGCCTGCTCGTCGACCAGCGCGTCCAGCCGCTCCCCGTCGAGGCCGGCCGCGTCCACCCGGCTCACCAGGTCCGCCGCGGCGACCGCCCAGGACGCGCCCGGCTCGGGCACCACCAGCTGCTCCTCGTCCTCCTCCAGCCGCGCCCGCAGCACCTCGTGCCGGTCGATGACCGCCTGCAGCGCGTCCGCCAGCTGCCCGGTCGTCAGGCCGGGCGGCGCGGTCAGCAGCATCGCCTGGCTGCCCGCGCGGGCCACCGAGCCCGCCCGCCGCGCGACCTCGCGCATCACCGGGGTCAGCGGGACCGGGCCGTGGGGGACGTCCTCGGCGTGCTGCGCCGCCGTCCCGTCGACCGGCCCGGCCACCCGTGCGAGCTCCGCGGGCGTGCACAGCTCGAAGACCTGGCGCGGCGAGATCGCCAGGCCGGCCTTGCCGGCCCGCCCGGCCAGCAGCATCGAGGTGATCGAGTCGCCGCCGAGGACGAAGAAGTCGTCCTCCGGGCCGACCTGTTCGAGGTTCAGCACCTCGGCGAACAGCCGGCACAGCAGGTCCTCCGCGTCGGTGGCCGCCTCGCGTCCGGCCGCCCGGCCGGAGAAGACGGGCCGGGGCAGGGCGGCCCGGTCGAGCTTGCCGTTCGCCGTCACGGGGAGTGCCCCGAGGACGGTCACCGAGGCCGGGACCAGGTAGTCGGGCAGCTTCCCGGCGAGGTGCTCCCGCAGCGCCTCCGGGTCGAGGGCGGACTCGTCGCCGCCGGCCGGCACGGCGTAGCCGGCCAGCCGCTTGTGGCCGTCCTCGTCCTCGACCGCGACGACGAGCGCCTGGGCGACGCCGGGGTGCGCGGCGAGCACGGCCTCGATCTCGGCCGGCTCGACGCGGAACCCGCGGATCTTGAGCTGCTCGTCGGCGCGGCCGAGGAAGAGCAGCTGCCCGTCCGGGGTCCACTGCGCCAGGTCGCCGGTGCGGTACATCCGGGCGCCGCCGGGCTCGTCCTCGGCGGGGAAGGGGCAGGCCACGAAGCGCTCCGCGGTGAGTGAGGGACGGCCGAGGTAGCCGCGGGCCAGCCCGGCCCCGGCGAGGTAGAGCTCGCCGGTCATGCCGACCGGCACCGGCCGCAGGAACGCGTCCAGGACGAACACCCTGGTGTTGTCCATCGGCCGCCCCAGCGGCACCGTGTCGGGCACCGCGTCCGGGTCGGTGAAGGGCAGCTGGGTGGTGAAGGCGGTGGTCTCGGTGGGGCCGTAGGTGGTGCGCACCACCATGCCGGGGTGGGAGCGCAGCAGGGTCCGTACGGCGTTCGCGGAGACGACGTCGCCGCCGGTGGAGACCTCGCGCACGCCGCCGAAGATGTGCGGGGCCTGCTCCGCGAGCACCCGGAAGTGCCCGGCCGTGGCGTGCACGTTGGTCACCTGCTGGGCCGCGATCAGCCGGCCGCGTTCGACGGTGTCGATGTCCCCGGGGGGCACCAGCACCAGCCGGCCGCCGTGCAGCAGCGTCGTCCAGATCTCGTAGGTGGAGGCGTCGAAGGCGTGGTTGGCCTGCACCAGCACCCGCTCCAGGGCCCCGCTCGACCAGCACTCGTCGAGGCAGAACGCGAGGACGCTGCCGTAGGTCACCGCGACGCCCTTCGGCAGGCCGGTGGACCCGGAGGTGTAGATGACGTACATGAGGTTCTCCGGCCGCACCGGCACCGGCGGGAAGGCCGCGGCCCGCGGGTCCGTGTCCGCGTCGGGTTCCGGCTCCAGGCGCAGCACCTCGGCGGGGGCGAACAGTTCGGCGTCGGCCAGGCCCCGCCCGGCGTCGGGCGCGTCCACCAGCACGACGGCCGGGCCCGCCTGCGCGGCCACCGCGCGCAGCCGCCCGGCCGGGTGCCGGCCGTCCATCGGCAGGTACGCCGCGCCGGCCTTCACCACCGCCAGCAGCGCGGTGATCAGCTCGGGCGAGCGCTCGGCCACCACGCCCACCAGGGTCTCGGGGCCCACACCGAGCCCGGCCAGCCGGTGCGCCAGGCGGTTCGCCCGCCGGTCCAGCGCGGCGTAGGTCAGCTCGGTGTCCCCGGCGACCACGGCCACCGCCGCGGGGGTGCGGCGCACCTGCCGCTCGAAGAGCCCGGCGAGGGTCGCCTCGGGCAGCTCGCGGCGGGTCCGGTTGCCGGAGCCGTCCAGTTCCCGCCGCTCGTCGCCGGTCAGCACGTCGAGCCGGCCCAGGGGCACGTCCGGGTCGGCCGCGACCTGGCGCAGCACCAGCGTCATCCGGTCGACGAGGGCGCGGGCGGTGCGCTCGTCGAACAGGTCGGGCCGGTAGTCCAGCCGGATCTCGGTGTCGTCGGCCGGCGTGACGACGACGGTCAGCGGGTAGTGCGCGGCCTCCTCGCCGCCGCCGGCCGAGACCCGCACCCCGGCGGGGCCGCGCCGGGAGACCCAGGCGGGCATCGGCGGCGGCTTCGAAGTCCCGTCAGCGGGCGCGGGCGGTTCCGGGCCGGGCCCCAGCGGGCCGCCGGCCTGCTCCCCGCTGCGCAGCGCGGTGCCGCCCAGGCCCTCGCCCGGGGGCGGGGGAGCGGCGGGCCGCGGCGCGCCGGGCGCGGCCGGGTCGGCGGCGGGGGCCGCCATCGGGCCGCGGGGGTAGTTCTGGAAGACCATCAGGGTGTCGAAGACCGCGCCCGGGCCGCCGGCGCGCTGGATCTCGGGCAGGCTCAGCTGCTGGTGGTCGAGCAGGGCGGCCTGCTGGTCCTGGAGGGCGGCCATGGCGGTGCGGAAGGGCACGGCCGCGTCCAGGCGCACGCGCACCGGCACGGTGTTGATGAACAGCCCGACCATCCGGTCGGCCTGCGGCACGTCGGCGGGGCGGCCGGAGACGGTCGCGCCGAAGACCACGTCCAGGCGGCCGGACAGCTTGCCGACCAGCAGCGCCCAGGCGACCTGGAAGACCCGGTTGAGGGTGACCCCGGCGTCGCGCGCGGTCTCCCGCAGCCGGTCGGTGAGGTCGTCGCCGATCCGGTCGATCACGTGCCGGAGCATCACCGGCGGGCCGCTGCGGTCGGCGGGGCCCACCAGGGTGGGCTCCTCGGTGCCGGCCAGCATCGCGCGCCACGCCGCGCGCGCGGCGTCGGTGTCCCGGCGGCCCAGCCAGGCGAGGTAGTCGCGGTACGGCGGCACCTTCGGGAGCACCGAGGGGTCGCCGCCGTTGTCGTAGATCCGCCACAGCTCGTCGAACAGGATCGGCAGCGACCAGCCGTCCATCAGGATGTGGTGCATCGTCACCACCATCCGGTGCCGGTCGGGGCCGGCGCGCAGCAGCAGCACCCGCAGCAGCGGGGGCAGGCCGAGGTCGAAGCGCCGGGCGTCGGTCGCGGCCAGTTCCCTGGCGCGGGCCTGGGCCTGCCGCTCGTCCAGCGCGCCGAGGTCGGCGTACGTCCACGGGATCCGCACGCCCTTGGCGATCACCTGGACGGTGTCGCCGGCCGCGCGGGAGCGGAAGCCGGCCCGCAGGCTCGCGTGCCGCTCCAGCAGTGCCTGCCAGGAGGCCTGGAGCACCTCGGGCCGCAGTTCGCCGTCGAGGTTGAGGATCCGCTGTCCCACGTACACGTCCCGGGGCGCGTCCTGGTCGTACGAGGCGTGGAACAGCAGTCCCTCCTGCAGCGGGGAAAGCGGCCACACGTCCTCGACCGTCAGCTGGCTCATCGTGCTCTCCGTTCGGGTTGGTCGGGCCGTTCGGGTCGGTCGGGGCCGGCCGCCGCCTGGGGCGGCGGCAGCAGGCGCAGGGGGCCTCCGCCGGGCGGCAGCGGGGGCGGGGCGCCGTAGTCGTCGGCCGGGTCCGGGCCGGCTTCGGGGCGCGGCGCGGGCGGGTCGGCGAACTGGGTGCGGTAGAGCTCCGCGTACAGGCCGCCGGCGTCGACGAGCGCGGCGTGCCGGCCGCGTTCGACCACGCGCCCGTCCTGGAGCACGAGGATCTGGTCGGCCTCGCGGATCGTGGACAGCCGGTGCGCGATCACCAGGGCGGTGCGGCCGGCCAGGGCCGTCCACAGGGCCTTCTGCAGGGCCGCCTCGGACTCCGAGTCCAGGTGCGCGGTGGCCTCGTCGAGCACGACCACGGACGGCTTCTTGAGCAGCAGCCGGGCGATCGACAGGCGCTGCTTCTCGCCGCCGGAGAAGCGGTAGCCGCGGTCGCCGACGACGGTGTCCAGGCCGTCGGGCAGCGCCGCGATCACGTCCCGGACCTGCGCGGCCTCGCAGGCCTCGACGAGCTCCGCCTCGGTGGCGTCCGGCTTGGCGTAGAGCAGGTTGGCGCGGATGGTGTCGTGGAACAGGTGGGCGTCCTGGGTGACCATGCCGACGGTGTCGTGCAGCGAGGCCAGGGACAGGTCGCGCACGTCGACGCCGCCGATCCGCACGGTGCCGCCGGTGGGCTCGTACAGCCGGGCCACCAGCTGGCTGACGGTGGTCTTGCCCGCGCCGGAGGGCCCGACCAGCGCGGTCAGCCGGCCCGCCGGGGCGCGGAAGCTCACCCCGCGCAGCGCCTGGGCGGTGCCGGAGCGCTCCGGGGCCGGCAGCGACAGCGTCTCCAGCGAGGCGAGGGAGACCTCCTTCGCGGCGGGGTAGCGGAAGGAGACGTCCTCGAACTCGACCTCCGGGGCCCGGCCCGGGCCCGGCGCGGGCAGGGCGACGGCATCGGGCCGCTCCGCGATCAGCGGCTTCAGGTCCAGCACCTCGAAGAGCCGGTCGAAGGAGACGAGGGCGGTCAGGTAGTTCGACTGCAGGTTGGAGAGCTGGTTGATCGGGCCGAAGAGCCGGGCCAGCAGGGTGGCCAGGGCCACCAGGGTGCCGATCCGGATGCTCCCGGCGACCACCAGCTCGCCGCCGACGCCGTAGACCACCGCGGTGGCCAGCGAGGCCAGCAGCGTCACCGTCACCAGCAGCATCCGTGCGTAGACGGAGGTGACCACGCGCACGTCCCGCACCCGGGCCGCGTGGCCGGCGAACCGGCCGTCCTCGCGCTCGGGCCGGCCGTAGAGTTTGACCAGCAGCGCGCCGGCCACGTTGAAGCGCTCCTGCATGAGCGAGCCGAGCTCGGCGTCCAGCTGCATCGAGGTGCGCAGGTTGCGCTGCAGCCGCCGCCCCACGACCCGGCCCGGCAGCACGAACAGCGGCACCGTGACCAGCACCACCAGCCCGATCGGCCAGGACAGGTAGAAGATCGTGGCGACCACCAGGCACAGCACCAGCAGGCTGGAGAGCACGTTGGACAGCAGCACGGTCACCGCCTGCTGGGCCTCCATCACGTCGGTGTTGAGCCGGCTCACCAGCGAGCCGGTCTGGGTGCGGGTGAAGAACGCGAGCGGCTGGCGCTGCACGTGCCGGAAGACCTCGGTGCGCAGGTCGTAGATCAGCCCCTCGCCGATGCGCGCCGAACTGCGGCTGACCAGGAAGCCCACCAGGGCCTGCAGCAGCGCCAGGACGGCCACCGCGACGGCGGCGCCCGCCACCACGGCCCGGTCGCGCGGCACGATGCCGCGGTCGATGAGCTCCTTGAACAGCAGCGGCGTGGAGACGGTGATGAGGGCGTCGACCACGGTCAGCGTCAGCAGGGCGGCGATCTGCCGCCGGTAGGGCCGCAGGTAGGGCAGGATCCGCCGGGAGGTGCCGGGCCTGACCTGCCCCCGGGCCGGCCGCGTCCCGTCGCCGGGGGTCGCCCGGATCGTGATCAGCGGGCCCGGGCCGCTCGTCATGGCGCGACGACCTCCCTGCCGTCCGGCGCCGCGGCCGTCGGTGCCGGGGCCGCAGCGGCCGGGGCCGGCGGGCGCTGGTCGGTCCAGACGCGGTCGACGTACGCCAGGCACTCGTCGCGCGAGCCCCGGCCGCGGGCGATCCGCCACCCGGCGGGCACCTGCGCGAACCCGGGCCACAGCGAGTACTGGCCCAGGGCGTTGACCAGCACGAGGTAGGAGGCGTCCGGGTCGTCGAAGGGGCTGGTCATCTCGGTCTCCTTGCTTGTTCGGGTGCCGCCCGCCGGGGCGGCGGGGGAGGGGGGCCGCGCCGCGCTCTCACCCGGCGGGCCGGGCCGTGAAGCGGCCCGCCTTGCCGAGCACGTCCGCCGCGCGGATGCGCAGCGCCTGCTGGACGGCGAACTCCGCCAGGTAGGCGCGCAGGCCGTCCGCCGGTTCCAGGGCGAGGTTCACCATCCGGCGGTTGGCGGTGACGGCCGGGTCGCACAGCAGCTCCAGGGCCCGCTCGACGGCCCGGTCGAGGTCCGCCGGGTCGACGACCTGGTCGACGAGCGCGCGGGCCTCCGGGTCGCTCGCGCGCACCCGCCGCCCGCCGAGGATGATCTGCCGGGCCAGCCGGGGGCCGGTCACCGCGGGCAGCCGGAAGTCCGCCGCGCCCGGGACGATCCCCTCCTGCGCGGCCGGCAGGCTCAGGTAGGCGTCGGAGGCCGCGAGCACGTGGTCCACCGCGAGCAGCAGCTGCATGCCGCCGCCGATCGCGAAGCCGTCCACCGCGGCCACCCACGGCATGTCGGTGAACGGGTAGCGCCAGGACGCGTCGTCGGTGCGCAGCCCGAGCAGCAGCTTCCTGAGGTAGCCGAGCTCGCGGCGCAGCAGGAACCCGACGAGGGTGATCTCGCCCGCGTGCAGGCGCTTGAGGTTGATCCCGGCGCTGAACACCCGGCGCCCCGCGTAGCGCGGGTGCGTCATCTCGCCGCCCCGGATCAGCCCGATCCCGCACCCCTCGTCCAGCAGCGCGAGGTCGACCGCGGTCTCCATGTCGTCGACCTGCTGCTCGTCCTCGGCGTTGAGGCGGTCCCCGGCGCACATGGTGATCCGGGCCACCCCCGCGCGCCGCTCCAGCCGCGTGCTGTCCATCCGCACCACCCCGGTGGCCCGGAACTCCCCGAGCAGCTCCAGCGCCCGCCCGGTGGGCCGCAGCATGGAGTCCATCAGGTGGCCGCCGGCGGCCGCGCTGCGCAGCACGCCGCGCAGCAGGACGCCCAGGTCGACCTCGTAGCCGAGGCGCTCGGCCACCGGCAGGGCCCGCTCCGCCCGCAGCTGCGCCGCGGTGGGCACCAGGTTCGGTACGGCGCGGGCGGCGCCCTCCACCAGGGCGTCCAGCCGGGGGCGCAGGGTGCGGCCCGCGGTGATCCGGTCGTAGAGCTCCTCGGCGTGGCGGTCCAGGAAGGCGGTGCGCCGCGCGCGGCCGGCGTCCAGCTCCCGATCGGCGCGCTCGCGCTCCTCGCCGGCGCGCGGCCCGGGCGAGGGGAACGGGGGCAGCAGCCGCGCCGCCCGGTCGAGCCCGTCCGCGGCGCGCTCCCGTACGGCGGCGGGCGCCCGCCCGGTGGCCGCGCTCACGCCGTCACCCCGTCCGCGGCCCGGGTGCGCCGCAGCGCGCGGTCGCAGGCGGCCAGGTGCGGTCCGAGCGCGTCCTCGAAGCTCATCCACTGGGCGTCGAAGGCCAGTTGGCGGCGGATCGCGAGTTCGGGGCCGGACAGGCGGCGCAGCAGCCGGGCGGCGGCGGCCAGGGTGCGCCCGGGGTCCCGGCTCACCTGGTCCACCAGGCACCGCTCCAGGGCCTCGCGGGCGGTGATCGGCACCCCGAAGAGCACGGTGCGCCGGGCGCGGGCCGGCCCGAGCTGCTGGACCAGCCGGTAGCCGGCCATGCCCGGCCAGACGGCCTGCCCGTGGAAGGCCAGGAGCAGCCGCAGGTCCGGGGCCGCCACCCGGACGTCGGCCGCCAGCAGCAGGTCCAGGGCCACGCCGCCGCACTCCCCGCTCGCCGCCGCCAGGGTGGGCAGCCGCAGCCGCTCGAAGCGCCGTACCGCCCGCTCCCACTTCGTGACGGTGGCGATGTCGCCCGCCTTCGCCACCGCCTCGCCGCTGGGGGCGCCGGAGACGAACAGGGTCGCGGCGTCGGCGCCGGCGTCCTCCGCCTCGTCGCACAGGGCGCCGAGGGCCTCGGTCAGCTCGGCCGAGATCTCCCGGCGGCCGTCCACGTGCAGCACGGGGCCCTCGGGCAGGGCGTTGACGGGCATGGCGGTCTCCCTTGGGTCGGTTCACCACTGGATGAGCGCGGACTCGATCGTCGAACCCGGCCCCATGGTCATCAGCACGCCGTAGTCGCCGTCGCGGACCACGCCCTCCCGCAGGAGCCGGTCGTAGGAGAAGAGGAACGAGCCGCTGGAGACGTTGCCGAAGTCGCGCAGCACGGTGATGGTGTGCCGCAGGTCGTGCCGGGTCAGCCCGAGGTTGACGGCGACCGCGTCGATGACCTTCTTGCCGCCGGAGTGCACCAGCCAGTGCGCGACGTCGTCGCGGCGCAGCGAGGTGCCCGCCAGCAGCCGGTCGACGACCCCCTCCACGTGCGCGCCGACCAGGTACGGGACCTGCGGGTCCAGGAAGAAGCTGAAGCGGCCCTGGTCGCGGTCCCAGTCGTAGCGCATCGCGTCGATGGCGTCGACGATGGTCACGCTCGCGGTCCGCAGGATCCGCGGCCCCTCCAGCCGGCGGCCGGGCCCCTCCTCCTCGGCCCCCTCCTCCTCGGCGCCCTTCTCCTCGCGGCGCCCGCCGCCCACCGGGTCCGCGACCACCGCCACCGCCGCGGCGCCGTCGCCGAACAGGCTGTTCACCACCGCCGTCCGCATCGTGGAGTCCATCGTGTACGCGGCCGAGCAGGCCTCCGAGCAGACCATCACGGCCAGCCGGCCCGGGTTCGCCGCCGCCCAGTTGCCCACCACCGCCAGCGCGTTGAGCCCGGCGTTGCAGCCCATGCCGACGATGTCGGCCCGCGCGGTGTGCCAGTCCATGCCCAGCTCGCGGATCAGCAGCGCGCTCAGCCCCGGCGTCAGGAAGCCGGTCGAGGTCACGCAGCACAGGTACGCCACCTCCGACAGGTCGGCCCCGATCCGCTTGAGGCACAGCTGCAGCGCGTCCGCCCCCATGCTCACGGCCCACGCCTTGTGCTTGTCCAGCAGGTCGCCCTGGCTCTCCCGGAGCCTGGTGCCGTCCGGCGCCGCCGGCGGCAGCACCAGCGAGCGCTGCCGGATGGAGCCCAGCAGGAACACCGAGCGCACCCGGCGGTCGGTGATCCCGAACAGGTCCAGCAGCTCCTCCTGGGAGTAGTGCTCGGGCGGCACGGCGGTGCCCACGCTCACGATGCGCGGGACCGTGGCGGCCGGCGCTCGGTCCAGGGCCGTGGTCATGGTGCGTCACTCTCCGTTCCGGGTACCGGGCACGCCGCCACCGTGTGTCCACCACTGCGCGTACCGCTGCCGCGTGTCTCCTCACTGAGCGTCTCCACGAACCGCACCAGCCGCTCGACGCCCTCGACCACCTGCCCGGGCGTCAGGTAGCTGATCGACAGCCGGATGTCCCGCTCGCCCCCGCCGTGCGGATGGAAGAACTCCATCGGCGTCCAGATCACCCCGAACTCCCGGGCCGACCGCTCCAGCGCCGCCGTGCCGGTCCGGAAACCGGTGCGCAGCGTGAGGAAGAAACCGCCGTCGGGACGGTTCCAGCCCACCCCCAGCTCCCGGCGCCGCCACTGCGGCAGCCACCGCTCCAACTGCGCGAGCGTCGCGGCCATGCTGCGCCGGTAGTGCTCGGCCGCCCTCGCGTTCAGCACCGACAGCCGCCCGTCCGCGCTCAGCAGCGCCCCCGCCGCGACCGCCTGGCTGAGCGAGGACGTGTTCACCGTCACCATGCTCTTCACCTTCGCCAGGTCCCGCGCCAGCAGCCGGATCCCGCCGCGCCCGTCGCGCACCTCCTGGTCGGCCACCACGTAGCCGACCCGCGCACCGGGGAACACCGTCTTGGAGTAGGTGCCCAGCTGGATGACGCTCCTCGACGTGTCGAGCGCCTTGAGCATCGGGCACCGCGGCCCCGGGCCGCTCAACCGGTAGGGACTGTCCTCCAGGACGAGCAGACCGTGGCGCCCGGCCAGCTCCAGCAGCCCGGTACGCGTCGCCAGGTCCAGCGTCGACCCGGTCGGATTGGCGTGGTCCGGCACCACGTACACGGCCCGTGGCCGCCGGCCCGCCGCACGCTGCGCCCGCACCGCCGCGTCCAAGTCCGCGACCACCAGCCGCCCATCACGCTCCGGCACCCCGACCACCGGGATGTCCAGCAGCCGCGCGGCCCCCATGATCCCGACATAACAGGGGGTCACCAGCAGCAGCACGTCCTGGGGCGTCGCGAACAGCGCGCGCAGCACCAGGAACATCGCCTCCTGCGCACCGACCGTCACCACGATCGCCTCGGGCGCGACCTCGAACCCCTCGTCCTGCCGCAGCGAGTACGCGATCAGCTCCCGGATCTGCCCCGCGGCCGGCCCGTACTGGTAGAAGCCGCTGCGCACCTCGGCCGGCCCCGCGCCCCGGCTCTCCAGGTAGGCCGCGTACCGGCGCAGGTGGGCGTGGACGTCCTCGACCTCGAAGAAGCCGTCATAGGGGCGGCCCGGCGCGAAGGACACCGCGTCCGGGTAGCTGGACGTGATCTCGTTGAGGAAGTTCATCCGGTCGAGAACCGGGTCCTCGATGCTCGAGTGCAGCGTGGTCGAATCGAGCACCATGGTGCCCGCCTTTCCGTGGACGAGCCGCCGTGCGGCACCCCGTCGGACGGCGGATGCCAGGGCTCGCGTGAAGGACGCGCGGCAGGGCGACGGCGCGGCGGCGCCCCGTGGGCGGCTCGCCGGTACCGTCCTCCCGCGTTCGAACATCGGTCGGTCTCGACGTCGGTCTCATGGCGGCCCCTCGGACGGGCCCACGGGCTCCGGCGGCGCCACCGCGGGCGCACCGTCCGAACGGCGGCGGCGCGGTGCCCGCACGCGAAAACCGCCGTCGGGCACCGGGCCGAACGCGACGCGAGGGGGTATCGAGATCCCAGCACGCCCTGTCGCCGCTTTCGCACCGGCCGCGGTATCCGACGGATACCCGGAGCACAGGGCCCTGTCTGCTGTTTGTCCTCGTTCCAGTACGCGCCCCCGGGCAATGGCCTGTCAAGCGCTGTGGGTTCCCGCCCCGTCACAGCCTGCTACCGGATGCCCGGTCCCGCCGCCGGGCCCGCGGCCCCGGCGCCGACCGTCCCGCCTCCGCGCCCCGCGGTGCCGGGCCGCCCGGGGCGCCACCGGGGGCGCCTTCGGGC
>NZ_JBHVET010000139.1:0-14369 GCF_042802135.1 Kitasatospora sp. NPDC057512 | reverse complement strand
TGGCGGCACCGGCCACGAGACCGGTTTCGCGGTGACCCTTTCCGCCGGCCGGTCGTTGCGCTGTTCCCTCTGGTGGTGATGCGTTGGTGGTTCGGTGTCCGTTCCGGCCGTTCCGTTCCGGTCCGGGCCTGTCCGCGGCTGCTCAGCTCACCCGCGTCCACCCACGTCCGGCGCCCCCGCCTTCCGTGGTGCCCGGTGCCGTCACTCGGCCGTGCGGCCGGTCAGTTGAAGGTCGGGGCGACGACGACGTTGACGTCCTTGTTGCCCTGGCCTCCCTGGACGGTGCCGGTGTTGTCCTTCACCGCGACGGTGTTGTCCTGGTTCGAGGCGCCGGAGCCGGCGGCGGTCTGCTGGGTGGAGACGTAGTTGCCGTCGACCCCGCCGAACACGTTGCCGGAACCGGTGTCGGAGACCGCCCCGGCGTTGGAGGCGCCCTCGGCGCCCGCGCCGTCGTCGGCGGCGGCAGCCCCGGCACCGGCCAGCAGCAGGCCGGCCGCGAGCGGGCCGGCGAGTAGGAGCCCGGCTGTTCGACGGGGATGGGTGCGAGCCATGAATGCCTCCGAGAAGCTGCTTGTCGCGCAATGGTCGATCAGGGTGCGCAAGGTTCGTCGACCGGACGAACACCTACGGGCTGCGACGCCGGAAGACAGACTTCCGCAACAAATCGACAAAGCGCTAGCTCACACGGCGAATTTCGCCCGTTTGCGTGATATCCACCCGGGCCGCGCATGACAGCCGGGAAAACGGAAAACGCGGCGAGATACCCCGTCCGAGCTGGTACTTCACCCGGACGGCCGCTGGTCGCTGGTCGATCCGGAGGACGGCGCGGCACCGTCACACGATCCGCTGAGCGCACCACCCTGGCGCGGGCGAACCGCACGCGCGCCCCCGGAAAAGTTCGGTCACCCTCCCATGTCGACTTTCCCGGCCAGGAAAAGGCCGTCAGATGTCACACCACGACGGCAGCGGTTCGGACGTGCGGTCCCCGTCGAAATACTTCAGTGAAAATCAGATCATCTTGCCGGGATTCAGAATTCCCAGCGGATCGAAGACCGCCTTCAGCTGCCGTTGCAGGTCCAACGCCACCGGGCCCAGCTCACGGGCCAGCCAGTCCCGCTTCAGCAGCCCCACGCCGTGCTCCCCGGTGATCGTGCCGCCCAGCTCCAGCCCGAGCGCCATGATCTCATCGAAGGAACGCTGGGCCCGGGCCGTCTGCTGCTCGTCCGAGGCGTCGAAGATGACGATCGGGTGGGTGTTGCCGTCCCCGGCGTGACTGACCACCCCGATGGTCAGTCCGTGCCGCTCGGCGATCACCGCGACACCGTTCAGCATCTCCGCCAGCCGGGAGCGCGGCACGGCCACGTCGTCGATCATCGTGGTGCCCAGCCGGTCCAGCGCGGGCAGCGCCATCCGCCGGGCGGCCAGCAGCAGATCGGACTCCGCCTCGTCCTCGGCCGGCACCACCTCGGTCGCCCCGGCCTCCCGGCACAGCCGCGCGACCCTGGCCAGCTCGGCCACCCGGTCCGGCCCGTCGAAGGCCACCAGCAGCAGCGCCTGGGTGGACTCCGGCAGCCCCATCCGCCCCAACTCGTTGACGGCGCGCACCGAGACCGCGTCCATCAGCTCCATCAGCGACGGGGTCAGACCGCGCGCCATCACCTCGCAGACCGCCGCCCCGGCCGTGTCCGCGCTCGGGAACTCCGCCGCCAGCGCCAGCTGCGGGGCGGGCGCCGGCCGCAGCGACAGAACCGCCCGGACCACCACCCCGAGCGTCCCCTCCGAGCCGACGAACAGCCTGGTCAGGTCGTACCCGGCCACACCCTTCGCCGTCCGGCGGCCGGTGGACAGCAGCCGCCCGTCCGCCAGCACCACGTCCAGCCCGAGCACGTACTCGCTGGTGACGCCGTACTTCACGCAGCAGAGCCCACCGGCCCCGGTGCCGATGTTGCCGCCGATCGTGCAGGACTCCCAGCTGGACGGATCCGGCGGATACGAGAGGCCCAACTCCTCGACAGCACGGGACAGTTCGGCGTTCACCACACCGGGCTCGACCACCGCGATCCGGTTCACCGGATCGATCTCCAGGATCCGGTTCAGCTTCACCAGCGACAGCACGACGCAGCCGTCCACCGCGTTCGCCGCACCCGACAGCCCGGTCCGGGCGCCCTGCGGCACCACGGGGACGCGCAGCTCGGTCGCGGTGCGCAGCACGTGTCGCACCTGCTCGACCGTCTCCGGGAACACCACCACCGCGGGCTGCCCGGCCGCGCAGAAGCCCGCCATGTCGTGGCGGTACGCGGCGGTCACGTCCGGGTCCACCACCACGGACCCGTCCGGGAGGCCCTGCGCCAGTCGGTCCGTCAGATCACTCATCGCCGCCTCCACTCGCCGCCCGACCGCCTCCACCTCCGCACTCTGCCCGGACGGCAGGGGGCGGGCAAGTGGGCCGCGGGGGGAACGGGGAGCGGGACGGGCGGAGCGGAAGAGACGCCCGGGTGGGCTCAGGCCCGGCGGAGGGTCGGGGCGGCCAGGGCGGCGAGGCCGGCGGCAGCGGTGGCGAGGGCGCAGAGGAGGGTGGGCAGGGCGGCGCCCGCCGCGTCCGCGAGCAGGCCCAGCAGGGCGTTCGAGAGCACCAGGGCCAGGCTCTGGACGAGCGTCAGCAGGGCCTGGACCCGCGAGAGATGGGTCGGCGGCGCGCCGGTCAGCACCAGCGGGCCGAGGTGGCAGGCGAAGAGCCCCGAGCCGAGACCCGCCACCGTGCTGCCGGCCACCGCCGCCACCGGTCCCGCGGCCAGGGCCAGCAGCGCGGTCCCCGCCGACGCCGTACAGAGCCCGGCGGCCGCCCCCACGCCGGCCCGGGGCAGCGCGCCCCGCCGGGCGACCAGGACGGCCACCGCCAGCACCCCGGCCGCCTGCCCGCCGCCCACCAGTCCCGCCGTCCCGGCCGACCAGCCGTGCGCCCGGGCGAGCAGCGGACCGAGCAGCGACACCACCGGCAGCAGCGCCCCGGCCGCCGCACCGGTGAGCAGCAGCGCGGCCCGCAGCAGCGGGTCGGCCAGGGCGAGCCGGACGCCGGACGCGGCCTCGCGCAGCAGGCCGACCCGCGGACCGGACGGCCCGTCCGCCCCGGGGCGCACCCGCAGCAGGACCAGCAGCACGACCCCGAAGCTCACCGCGTCCGCGAGCGCCGCGCCGGGCAGCCCGCCGGCCGCGACCAGCAGGCCGCCGAGCGGCGCCCCGAGCAGGACGGCGCCCTGCCCGCCGGCCTGCCGCAGGGCGAGCGCCCGGGGCAGCCGGTCGGCGGGCACCAGCCGGCGCGGCATCGAACCGCTCGCCGGGAGGTGGAAGGCGTCGACCGTCCCGATCACGGCCGCCGCCGCGACCAGGAGCCAGAGCGGTGTGCCCCGGTCGGCCGCGACCAGCGCCAGCGCGGCGGTCGCGACCAGCATCACCGTGTCCCCGACGAGCATCACCCGACGGGCGCCGAACCGGTCCGCGACCGCGCCGCCCAGCAGGACCAGCGCGGTGCGCGGCACCGTGACCGCCGTCAGGACCAGCCCGGCCGCGCCGCCGCCGTGCGCGGAGGCGGCCCAGCCGAGGGCGAAGTACAGCGCGGCGTCGCCCAGCAGTCCGGCCTGGAGCCCGGCCAGCCAGAGCAGGTACGTCCGGGGCATCGCGGCCCGCGGACCGACGGTGGCAGTGGCGGTGGCAGTGGTCATGCCGGGCGACGGTAGGACCCTCGACCGGGTCGAGGGCAAACCCGGCTACCCGCGGACCACCGGCTCCTGCAGCTCGGTGACCCACCCCGCCGGGTCCTCCGGGCACTCCAGGTACAGCTCCCGGGCGTAGCCGGCCGAGCGGTAGCCGTTCTCCTCGATGAAGCGGGCCAGCTCCTGGCCCGCGCCCAGGACCTCGTCCATCGGGCCGCGGTGCACGATCGTCGCCGCCTCCCCGATCGGCGGCAGGTCGACCACCTCGAAGTCGTGCGCGCCCGCCCGCACCGACGGGCCGACCGGGACGGCCGCCCCGACCAGCACCGAGCCGTTGCCCTCCGGGGCGTCCTGGTAGTGGGCGACGGACGGGCCGGTCGCCTCGATCCCGGCCCCGGCCAGCCGTCGGCACAGCTCGGCGAACAGCGGCCCGATCACCGGCCCGATGTCCTCCGGCTCGTAACTCGCGGCCACACCGGTCAGTTGGGCCACCCGGACGGACGGCACCGGCTTCACCACGACATCCTGCACGGACATGGTCCCCTCGCTCTCGATCGTCCGGAGCCTCGCCTCCACCCGGGCCAGCCGCAGCTCGTCGGCCGCGATCGCCGCGGCGAGCTGGGCCCGCCGCAGCCGCAGCATCCCGCGCAGCTCGGCCGCGTCCACCTGCTCGTCCAGGACGGCCCGCACCTGCTGCAGGGTGAAGCCGAGCTCCTTGAGCGCGATCACCCGGTTGAGCCGGGCCAGTTGGGACGCCTCGTAGAAGCGGTAGCCGCTGACCGGGTCCACCCGGGCGGGCCGCAGCAGCCCGATCGCGTCGTAGTGGCGCAGCATCCGCACCGACACCCGGCCGTGGCTGGCGAAGTCTCCGATGTTCAACATGGTGCGACCACTCCACCCCCTGCCACCGTGTCAGGGTCAACCCCAACCCTCGACCGTGGCCCGGAAAACACCGAGGGCGGGTGCCGAGTGGTCTCGGCACCCGCCCTGAGCAGGTGGTTCTCCTACCGGCGGAGAGCGTGGGATTCGAACCCACGGTACGGGGTCACCGCACGACAGTTTTCAAGACTGTTCCCTTAGGCCGCTCGGGCAGCTCTCCAGGCGGAGGTCAGCCTAACGGGTCCGGCGGGGTTCGGTGCACACGTTTCGGTGCGGGCGGGGGTTACGGCTGGTCGCCCTCGCGCTGGCCGAGAGTGACCTTGGTGTTGAAGGTCTGGCCGTTGCGGGTGTACTCGACGTCGACGGTCTCGCCGGGCTTGTGCGTCCAGATCCGGCTGACCAGGGCGGGGCCGTTGTCGATCGGGACGCCGCCGAGCTTGGTGATGACGTCGCCCGGCTTGAGGCCGGCCTTGTCGGCCGCGCCGCCGGGGGTGACGGCGGGCTGGCCCTGGATGTCCTTGGTCTGGATCTGCGCGCCGTCGCCCTTGTAGTCGTCGTTGCGCAGCACGTCGAGCTTGGCGTAGACCGGCTTTCCGGTCTTGATCAGGGTGTCCGCGACCCACTTGGCCTGGTTGATCGGGATGGCGAAGCCCAGGCCGATGCTGCCGGCCCGGCCGTTGGCGGAGGCGTTGGACTGGATCGCCGAGTTGATGCCGATCACCGCGCCGCCTGAGTCGAGCAGCGGGCCGCCGGAGTTGCCGGGGTTGATCGAGGCGTCGGTCTGCAGGGCGTTCATGTACGAGGCCTGCGAGCCGGTGTCGTCACCGGAGGCCACCGGGCGGTCCTTGGCGCTGATGATGCCGCTGGTGACGGTGGACTCCAGGCCGTACGGCGCACCGATCGCGACGGTGGCGTCGCCGACGTTGACCTTGTCGGAGTCGGCCAGCGGCAGCGGGGCCAGCTTGCTCTTGGGCGGGTTGTCGATCTTGATCACGGCGACGTCGTAGCCCTCGGCGTGGCCCAGCACCGAGGCGCTGTAGGAGCTGCCGTCGGCGAACTTGACGGTCAGTTTGCCGCCGCTGAGGGTCGGCGCGACGACGTGGTTGTTGGTGAGGATGTGGCCCTCGGTGTCGAAGACGAAGCCGGTGCCGGTGCCCGACTCGCCGTTGCCCTGCGCCTTGATGGTGACGACGCTGGGCAGCGCCTTCTGCGCGATGGCGGCGATCGAGCCGGGGACGGGCTCGTTCTTCTGGGTGTCGCTGGCCTGGACGGTGGTGCTGCGGTGGTCGTTCGCGGAGCTGCTGCGGTCGGAACGGTCGGAGACGGACACGCCGAGCGCGCCGCCGGCCACACCGGCGACCAGCGCGACGGCCGCGATCAGGGCGACCAGGCCGCCGCGCTTCTTGCGCGGTCCGCCGGGGCCGCCCGGACCGCCGGGGTACTCCGCCGGGTAGCCGAGCGGGCCCGCCGGGCCGCCGGGGTAGCCGGCACCGCCGGAGGTGGAGTCGTGGGTGGGGCCCCAGCCGCCGAGCGGCTGGCCGGCCCCGAAGGGGTGGTGGCCGTGCGCGGCGGGGGCGGCCGGAGCGGCGCCGTACCCCTCGTGCGTGCCGGCGGCGGGGACGCCGTGGGTCGGGGTGGCGTACGGGTTGCCGGCCGGCGGCAGGGCCGGGGCGGCGGGCGCGGCGGCCGCCGGGGCCGCCGGGGCCGACGGGACGGGCGGCAGGACCGGCGGCGGCGCGTCGATGTAGCCGGTGGCCGGGTCGACGGCCGGCTCCTCGACGGCGGGCGCGGCGGGTGCCACGGGCTCGGCGGGTGCCTCCGGTGCGGGCACCTTGGTGAAGGCGACGGTGGGCTTGTGCCCGCCCCCGGCCGGGACCTCCTCGGCCGGAACGGCGTCGACGGACGGCGCCGCGTCGGAGGCGGCCGCCTCCGGCTCGGGCACCCGCCGGAACGCCATGGTCGGGTTGTGCCCGCCCTGAGCGGGGCCCGCGGAAGCGGACTCGGCCGCCCCCGGCCCGGCGGGCTGCTCCCCCTGCGGCCCGGTGGGCCCAACCTCGCGCTCGGTGCTCACGGACGACCTCCATAGCTGGCAGAACCAAGGACCATAGTTTTTCGCACTGTCGATTCGATTGCCGTAAGGACCCCTCTGAAGAACTCATAAGAATCCTTAGCCGGCACCGACACCGGCACTCGCGTCGGCACCGACACCCGTACCGACACCGGCTCCGACGCCTGTACCGACACCCGTACCGACGGCCGAGGCTCCCCTCCCCACCGGGCGTCCGCGATGCGGACCGCCCCGCCCTCGGCCTTGGGCGTTCGCACCCGCGCCGGTTAGCCTGTCGCTCCAAACTGACACGCGGGAGCTTGGACCCACCAGGCTGAGAGTGCGCATGTCGACCGTACGCCACACGAGTGACGGACGGTCGAGGGGGCGCTGACCGCCGGAACCTGTCCGGGTAATGCCGGCGTAGGGAGTATCGGCCATGCCGCCTGCTTCGCCATCCTCTTCTTCGGGTACGAACGCCTCCGACCCCGGCGCGGACGCCCCCGCGCCCGGCGCGACCGCCCTCCTGGAACGCGCCGATCACGTCGAAGCGCCCCTGGTCCTGGACACCCGACCGCCGCGCACGCTGCGCTTCCGGGACCACTTCGCGCTCTGGATGAACCTGGGCGTCAGCCTGATCGGCTTCTCCACCGCCGCCACCGTGCTCGGCGCCCCCGGCAGCGAGCTGTCGCTGGCCGCTGCGGTGACCGCGATCACGATCGGTACGGCGGTCGGCACCGCGATGCTCGCCGTGGCCGCGCTGATCGGCGCCCGCACCGGCGCCCCCGCGATGGCGAACCTGCGCGGACTGTTCGGCACCCGGCTGTCGTACCTGCCGACGGTGCTGAACATCGTGCAGTGCATCGGCTGGGGCGTCTTCGAGCTGCTGACCATCTCGGCGGGCGCGCAGACCGTCGCGCACACCACCGGCTACCGCTGGCTGTTCGTCCTGCTCGCGGGCGCGCTGACCACCGCGCTGACCATCTGGCCGCTGGGCTCGATCGCGGTGCTGCGCCGCTTCGTGGCCGGGGCGGTCGCGGTGGCGATGGTGTACTTCACCGTCCAGCTGGGCCGCCAGGGCGTGCCGGACCCGGGCGCGGGCAACTGGCACGGCTTCCTCGGCGCCACCGACGCGATGATCGCGGTGTCGGTCTCCTTCGTCCCGCTGGCCGCCGACTACACCCGGCACTCGCGCACCCCGCGCTCGGCGTTCTGGGGCAGCTTCTCCGGCTACACCGTCGCCCAGGTCTGGTGCTACGTGCTCGGCCTGATGGCGCTGCTGCAGTCGGACGGCGACCCGAACCGGATCTTCGACTCCTTCCTCGGGGTCTGGGCCGGCTGGCTGTTCCTGCTGGTGCTGGTGCTGCGCGAGACGGACCAGTCCTTCGCCAACGTGTACTCGACCGCGATGTCGGTGCAGAACCTGCTGCCGAAGGTGGACCGCCGGGTGCTCTCCGGCGCGATCGGCGTGCTGATCACCGTGCTGGCGCTGCAGATCGACGAGTTCACCGACACCTACTACGGCTTCCTCGGCCTGATCGGCTCGGTGTTCGTGCCGCTGCTGGCGGTGCTCGTGGTGGACTACTTCCTCGGCGCCGGCCGGCGCGGCTGGAACCTCTCCGCCGACGCGCCGTCCCGCTGGCTGATGCTGCTGCCGTGGGCCCTCGGCTTCGCGGTCTACCAGTTCATCGCGCCGACCAAGGTGGCGGACTGGTGGACGGACTTCTGGACCTCAGCCCAGGAGGCGCTGCACTTCACCCCGCAGGAGTGGACCTCGGCCTCGCTGTTCGCCTTCCTGGTGCCGGCCCTGGCCACCTGGGCGCTCACCCCGCTCGGCCGCCGCGCCGCCCGGGGCTGACGGAGCCGGGGGAGCGGAGGAAGCGGGGCCCGAGCGGGCCCCGCAGGTCCGCAGACGGCCCCACAGGTTGGGGCCGTCTTTGTCCGCGCTTCACCTCCGCCGCCTATCGTTGGGCCTGTGACCAGCCCAGACCTGTCCTCGGCGGCGGCGCGCACCGTGCCGCCCGTCCAGGTGATCGCCCACCGCGGTTCCTCCCACGCCCTGCCCGAGCACACCCTCGCGGCCTACCGGCGCGCGCTCGACGAGGGCGCGGACGCGCTGGAGTGCGACGTCCGGGTCACCGCCGACGGCGCGCTGGTCTGCGTGCACGACCGCCGGATCGGCCGGGTCTCCAACGGCCGGGGCACCGTTTCGGCCATGACCCTCGCCGAGCTGGAGGCGTACGACTTCGGCGCCTGGAAGACCGGCCGCCCCAGCACCGACCCGGAGCTGCGCGGCGTGCTGCGGCTGGAGCGGCTGCTGGAGCTGGTGGTGGAGTGCGGCCGCCCGGTGGACCTGGCGATCGAGACCAAGCACCCGGTGCGCTTCCGCGGCCGGGTGGAGGCCGAGCTGCTGCGGACCCTGGAGCGGTTCAAGATCGGTGCGACCCGGGAGGGCGACCGCCCGTCCGCCCGGATCATGAGCTTCTCCCCGGTCGCGCTGAACCGGGTGGCCGCCGCCGCGCCGCGGTACCGGCGGGTCTTCCTGTTCGAACGGACCCTGCCGCTGCTCGGCCGGCTCCGCGAGGGCTCGCCGCTGCCGGGCGGGGCGCGGATCGCCGGCCCGGGCATCGAGCTGGTGCGGGCCCGCCCGCAGCTGGTGACCCGGCTGCGCGAGCTCGGCCACGAGGTGCACGTGTGGACGGTGGACGAGCCGGCCGACGTCGAGCTCTGCCTGGAGCTCGGGGTGTCCGCGATCATCACCAACCGGCCCGCGGAGGTGCTGGCGCAGCTCGGCCGGTGATCCGCCGGTGATCCGCCGACGCACCGACCGCCGTACTCCTCCGATCCGATCACTCTGGTCGGCAGTCAAACCTTCCTCGCACGAAATTGCCGGAATTCTTGCATCCGGGCGACGGAGGGTGAGCGTGGAATGACCTGATGTCGACCGTCGGTCGCCGCACTCGAAATGGGCTCGCGGGATCGTCCGGTGTTCGTTTCCGACGCATTACCAAGGGGCATCTCTCCCTCGGCATACGCTGAAGGAGGTCCGGGGGTGGCGTTGATGGTGGCGCGTGAAGTGCCGACTTCATCGACCATGGCAGTGCCGCACGGCCCAGCGAGTGTCGGGGTCGCACGGCGCCGACTGCGTCGAGATCTGGGTGACCGGCAGATACCCGAACCGGTCATCGATGATGCTGTTCTGATCCTTTCCGAGCTGTTGAGCAACGCCTGTCGGTACGCCCGTCCGCTCGGCCCGCTGCCGGCCCTGGGCCGCAGCGCCCGGGCCGAGGTGCTCGGGCAGGTGCTGGTCGGCGTCCCCTCCGGGGCGAACGCCGCGCAGGGCGGCCGGGAGCCCGCCGAGGGTCCGGCCGAGCCGGCCGGCGGGGTGCTGGTCCGCTGGCAGATGCACGCCGACGGGGTGCTCACCCTGGAGGTCACGGACGGCGGGGCGGCCACCCGGCCGCTGCCCGCGAGTCCCTCGCTGACCTCGCGCGGCGGCCGCGGCCTGAGCATCGTCGACCAGCTGGCCAGCGACTGGGGCGTGCGCGACGCCCCCGGCGAGGTCACGGTCTGGGCGGCGCTGCCCGCCCGGGCCCGGCACGCCCGGCGCACCGGGGGCGATGCCCGTAGCGCGTGAGCCGGGCTCGGGGAATGTGTCGTTAGGCTTCCCGGGACACAGGACCACCGTTCCCGGGAGAGCCGCAGCATGGGCAAGAAGGCCGCCAAGAAGGCGCCGCAGCGCCAGTCCACCACCGCCGTCACGGGCGAGATCCCCGTGGTCGGGGCCCGCGAGGACTGCCCCTGCGGCTCGGGCCGCCGGTACAAGGCGTGTCACGGCCGGGAGGCCTCGCACGCGGTGCAGGAGCTGGTGCACCGCCCGTTCGAGGGCCTGCCGGGCGAGGCCGACTGGGTGGCGCTGCGCGAGCTGGTGCCCGCCGCCACGGTGCCGCTGACGCTGGCCGCCGGGGTGGCCGACGGCGCGACCGGTGACGTCCCGTCGGTGACCCTGGCCACCGTGCTGCCGCTGGCCTGGCCTGCCCTGCGCCGCCAGGACGGCTCGATCCTGCTCGGCCTGCAGACCCAGTCCGCCTCCGGCGACCTCAGCCGCGACCTCGCGGACGCCCTGGAGCTGGCCCTGGCCACCGAGCCGGGCAGCCCGGTGCCGGCCCGCCGGACCGTCCCGGGCGGGCGCCGCCTGCAGGACCTGCTGGACACCACCGCCGCGTTCACGCCCGCCGTGCACACCGGCTTCGAGTTCTGGCTGGAGGACGCCGAGGCCGCCACCGGCGAGGTCGCCGCCTCCCTGGAGCGCGCCAACGCCTCGGCCATCCCGACCGAGAAGCTCGCGAGCGTCGACTCCGCGTACTGGTGCGGCACCCCGGACAAGAACCACCTGCGCTGGGTGATGACCGTGCCCGAGGAGAAGCTGCTGGACGCGCTGGCCCGGCTGAACACCGCCGGCGAGGCCTCGCTCGGCCCGGACACCCGCCTGGTCGGCTCCTTCCGCGCGCACGGCCTGACCGTCCCGGTGTGGGACCTCCCGCTCGCGATGACCGCCGCCGACTGCGAGAAGCCGGCCGCCGAGTTCGCCGAGCGGCTCGCCGCCGTGCTCGCCGACGGGACCCCGCTGACCGCCGAGGAGCGGCGCACCCGCGCGAACCTGGTGAACCGTCAGGTCACCTTGAACTAAAGGGCGCAGGATCCGCGTGATACGCGTCACATTGTCGCGGTGAACGCGCAATTTCCGGGCGTGGAGGGCGTCTTGGAAATTGGCGCGGGCGCGGATCCTTGTTACTGTCTAAAGAGTCCGGCCGCTGGTGCATCCCCCGTCGCCAGCGGCCGGATCTTTTGTTTTTCCGGAGCGCCCCGCTCGGAGCCCCTGGACGGGCCCGGGCCGAGACCCGGGTGAGGCCCGGATCCGGGCCCGGCGGACGGTGTCGACAGCCCGTCCCGCTCCGGTGGCCCTCAGTAGGCCGAACGCCCGCTGTCCAGCCGGACCGTCGCCTCCACCAACTCCCCCAGCAGCGGCCCGACCTGCGGCAGCCAGACCCCGCCGCCGACGCCCGGTCGCGGCGCGAGCACCCAGCGCACCCTCCCCCAGCCTCCGGCTGAGGGGACCCCGACGGCCGCGCCGCCGGGCGGCAGCGGCAGGAAGCCGCCCGCCCCGTGGTAGCGCAACGAGCCCGGCACCCAAGGGAGTTGGGCCAGCATCTCGCCGAGCACGTCCAGCGAGTACGGGGCGACCAACAGCGCGTAGCGGCCCGGCATCGCCAGCACCGGGCCGAGCGGCAGCCGCAGCGCGCCCAGGTAGACCAGCGCCCGGGCGCCGGCCGCCGCGGGCAGGCTGACCGCCGAGACCGTGGAGCCGGTGGCGGCCAGCACCGGCGCGTCCGGGCTCTGCCGCTCCCACCACCAGCGCACCATCCGGGCGTCCGTGGTGGCGGCCAGCAGCGAGGGGTCGTGCGGGTGCGCGCCGGGGACGGTGCAGTCCAGGTCGCCGCAGGAGCAGCGGCCGTCGCGCAGCACGGCGCCCGGCACCACGGGCCAACGGTGGTCGACGGCGGCCGTCAGGGCCGCGGCCAGCCGGGCGGAACGATCCTCCGACCGGTCTTTCGGGTTCTCACGCATGGCGCTCGTTCCTTTCCCTGACCGCTCGGTTCGCTCCGCTCCGCCGGCGTCCGTCGGGATCCTCCGCACGGACCGGCCGCGGCACGGACCCGGGCGGCGCGGCGCGGGGCGGGCGGCACGGCGGACGGCGCGGCACGACGTGGAGCAGGTGTGGAGTACGACGTGAAAGGGCCGCGCGGGGCACAGCCCTTGGAACGAGAATCCCGTACGCGACCGGATGGACGCCGCCCGGGCGCGCTTGGTTCCACCGTACGAGTGAGAGAGTTCCGGCCGACCCGGCTCGCGGGCGGCACGGACATACGATCCGGACGGCCGCCCGGGCCGTCCTCCCGGTTCTGCCCGTTCCCGGCCCGCTCCATGCCTCCCGGCCGAGCGGCGCGCGCATACCCCGCGCGCCCCCCGACCGGGTCGCGATCGATGTGGAACGGGCCACCGCGTCGTCCTGGATCTGGACATGCCCCGAATGGCCTGTGTAGAAGTGGTGGCATTGCTGTCGATCAATGACGAGTAGTAGCGAATCGAGGCGAAACACGCCCTTTGGCCGTGCTCGCTCCACATTGGCCGTACCTGGGGGTTTCGCATGGCACGTAGCACCGCGTCAGGAGTGACGGCATGAACGAGTCCCACCCGTCGACGGCCCTCCCGACGACGACCGCCGAGCCTGTCGAACCCGGCTGCGCGGGCGGGCTCACCGTCCTCGACCTGCCGGACCTCCCCGGCCCCGTCGACGCCCCGGACGGCACGGCGGACGGCCGCACGGCGTCGTCCGCCGCGGTGCAGGACCGTTTGGCCGGACGTCTGTCCGATATCACCAGCCTGTACGAACACACCGAGCGGCTCGCCCGCGCCCGCGGCCTGGCCGCCACCCTGGACACCGTCCTCGCCTCCGGCGCCGCCCTGCTCGGCGCCCGGCGCGGCATGCTGGTCACCCGGCGGCCCGGCGGCGGGCCCGGACAGCCGGTCGGCCACGGCCTCGACCGCGCCAGCCTCGGCGCCCTGGAGACCGTCCCGACCGAGCAGAGCCTGCTGGCCCGGCTGCTGCGCGAACGGGACCGGCCCGCCCAGCTGCACTCCCACGACCTCGCCGAGGACCCGGCCACCGGCGCCCGGCTGCGCGAACTCGCCGTCCACCTCGGCCTCGGCGGCGCCTACGGCCTGCCGCTCGCCACCGAGGAGGACGGCCCGCTCGCCGCCGCCCTCTGGTTCTACGACGAGCCCGCCGGACCCACCGACTGCCAGCGCGAACTGGCCCGCCACTACTGCGAGATCGCCGCCCCGCTGCTCGCCAAGCAGCTGGAGGCGGACCGGATCTCGCGCACCACCGAGGCGCTGCGCCGCGGCCTGCTGCCGGACCGGCTCCCCCGGGCCGCCGGGCTGCGGCTGGCCGCCCGGCTCGTCCCCGCCGGGCTGGAGCGCTCCACCGGCAGCGACTGGTACGACGCGATCCCGCTGCCCGACGGCACCATCGGCCTCACCGTCGGCTCCGTCTCCGGCGACGGCCCCGGCGCGGGCCCCGGCTCCGCCCCCGGCGCGGCCGCCGCGATGGGCCGGGTCCGGGCCGCGCTGCGGGCGTACGCGGTGCTGGAGGGCGAGGACCCGGTCTCCGTCCTGGGGGACCTGGAGCTGCTGCTCAAGACCACCGAGCCGACCCGCACCGCCACCGCCGTCTACGCCTGGATCGAGCCCGAGGAGCGCCGGATCACCCTGGCCGGCGCCGGGCACTGCCCGCCCGTCCTGGTCGGCCGGCACGGCGCCGAGTTCGTGGAGACCTCGCTCTCCGCCCCGCTCGGCATGCTGGCCTGCTGGGAGGCCCCCGGGGTGGAGTTCGTCGCCGAGCGCGGCGACACCCTGCTGCTCTACACCGAGGGCCTGGCCCGCCGCTGCGGCCCGACCCTGCACGCCGGGCAGGCCAACCTGCGCCGGGCCGCCGCCGACGCCCCGCGCGACGTGCGGATCGACCCGGACCGGCTCTGCGCCCACCTGCTGGCCGTCTGCCCGGACCCGGAGGCCGCGGGCACGGCCACCGACGACCTGATGCTGCTGGCGGCCCGCTTCGAGTGACGGTTCGAGCCCGGAACGAACGGGCGGCCGGGCGTCCGTACCAT